>JAZGDP010000260.1:0-2666 GCA_036477885.1 Dehalococcoidia bacterium | reverse complement strand
CTTCTTGGGACGCCACGCCAGCCTCTCCTTCAGGAAATCGGCGGTCCAGATACAGTAAGGGGCGAGTCGCTCCACCTTCTCTACCTCCCGAGTCTCTACCGTAGCTATCTCATCCACTCTAGCCCAGTGGGATATGTGCACCTTATCATCGCCGTCCCTGGAGCTTGATACCTCTTTAAGGCTCTGGTGATAAGGTGGCTTTAAATCCTCCTCGTGCTGGTGTTCGTAGGTGGGGTACAGAAAAAACTCCCGATGCTCCACCTGAAACTCCTTCTTTCCCTCCCGAATGCCCCCTTTGCGCACCAGCAGTATCTGCTCCCCATTGCCTAGAGCCTTGGCGACGATGGCCCATTCCTTTAACGCTATGTTGTTCTCTTCCATAGAGTCCTTACCTCTCCGCTCTCTCTTCAGCCAGCCAACGGGCCACCTCTTTAGCGTGGTAGGTTAATATGACATCGGCTCCGGCCCTCTTTATGCCGATCAATATCTCCATAGTTATTCTTCGCTCGTCTATCCATCCCTCTTGGGCCGCCGCCTTGACCATGGCGTATTCGCCGCTGACGTTGTATGCGGCTAGAGGGTAGTTGAAGGTAGCCCTGGCCTTGGCTATCACGTCCAGATACGCCAGAGCCGGCTTCACCATTATCATGTCCGCCCCTTCCTGTATATCCATCTCTATCTCCTGCATAGCCTCTCGCACGTTGGGGGTATTCATCTGGTAGGAGCGCCGGTCCCCAAAGGAGGGGGTCGACTGGGCGGCGTCTCTGAAGGGCCCGTAGAAGGAGGAGGCATACTTGGCAGCGTAGGACATGATGGGGGTCAGCTCAAAGCCGTTTTGGTCTAGAATTGCTCTGATAGCGGATACGTTGCCGTCCATCATGTTGGAGGGCCCCACTATATCGGCCCCTGCCTGAGCGTGGGAGAGGGCCGTCTTGGCCAGCAGCTCCAATGTTTTATCGTGGTCCACATACCCGTCCACCACCACCCCACAGTGGCCGTGACTGGTATATTCGCACAGGCACACGTCGGTGATGACTACCAGGTGGGGTGCCGTCTTCTTGACCACCTCCACCCCTTTCTGAATCACCCCATTGGGGTTGTAAGCCTCCGAGCCCATCTCATTCTTGGTCTCGGGGATGCCGAAGAGGATCACCGCCGAGATGGCCAGCCGGGCCACCTCCTCTACCTCTTCAGGAAGCAGGTCTAGGGATAGCTGATGTATACCCGGCATGGAAGGGACCTCTTTCTTAATGCCCTGGCCCTCTATAATAAATATAGGATAGATGAAATTCTCCGGCGAAAGGGAGGTCTCCTTTACCAAATTTCTCATGGATTCGGTTCGTCTCAGACGACGCAATCTAAGATCGGGGAAGGTCTTACCCATGGCGCACCTCCTTGCTAGCGCTTAGTTGCATAATCCTCTTTACACCTAGACGGGCGCCTTGGTTGGCCAGCGCATTGGTGTTATTCCCTCCCGCCCTCCCCGGAGCGCTGCTCCTGCCAGTGGGAGTAGTCCCTATCACTGGGGATTTCCAGGGGGCTGAGCCCCCTGAGGCGTTCTTGGGTGTGTGGGTGGGAAGAAAAGGGTTTGTGGCACTAACCATTAGCGCTAACAGCCTCCTTTAAAGCTTTCACCAGGCCTGGAACGGTGTGCTCCGACGCCATAACGTCCACCCTTAGGCCCAGTTTACGAGCGGTGGCCGCCGTTATCGGCCCTATACAGGCTATGAGGGGTTTCTCCAGGGCCTCTAATCTGCCGTTAAGCATTTGGGCTAGGTTGCTGGCAGTAGAGGAGCTGGTGAAGGTAACGATGTCTATCTCCCCCCGCAGGAGCATCTCCAGAGGGGCGTCACGACTCTGCGTGGGGGACACAGCGCGGTAGGCCGATACCTCCTCCACCTCTGCGCCCAGTTTCCTCAGGCCCTCGGCCAGGGCCTCCCGGGCTCCCTCGGCCCGGGGCAGAAGGAAGCGAGCTCCCTTGATGTTCTTCTTACCGAAGGTCTCCAGAATGCCCTCAGCCAAATAATCCTCGGGGATCAGGTCCACCACCAACCCTAGCTCTTCAACGGCATCGGCGGTGGCGGGGCCTATGGCGCAAGTCCTAACCCGAGCCAAAGCCCTTACATCCTTTCCTGTATCTTTTAGGGCTTTGAAGAAGGCCTCCACGCCGTTTGCGCTGGTGAAGATCAGCCAATGGTATTTGTCGATATGGCCGATGGCTTCCCGAAGAGGGCGATTTTCCTCTATAGTCTTGATTTCGATGGTGGGTAGCTCCACAGGTTCGGCCCCCTCCTGGGCTAAAAGGGCAGATAAGGCGCTGGCCTGCTTTCTGCTGCGGGTAACCAGGACTCGTTTTCCAAAGAGGGGCTTATTATCGTACCAACGTAGCTTCTCCCGCAATTTGACTACATCTCCCACCACCCCCACCACGGGAGGAGCGAACCCTATCTCGTCGGCCTTCTTCACTATGTCTGCTAGAGTGCCCTCCAAAGTCTGCTGCTGAGGCGATGCTCCCCATCGTATTAAGGCTATGGGGGTGGAGGAGGGCCGGCCGTGCTTTATTAACTCCTCTACTATGGTGCTCAGATTGTCCATACCCATCAGGAAGACGATAGTCCCTATCCCCGCCACCTTGTCCCAGGGCAGGAGGGATCCCTCCTTTTCGG
>JAZGDP010000026.1:0-2542 GCA_036477885.1 Dehalococcoidia bacterium | reverse complement strand
GTCCGAGGGCACCCCCCCCAGGAGAGTACTAGGGGTTATCGGCCAAGAGGCGCTCCAGGCGAGACTGGTAGGTGTGGCAGATGGCCACCGCCAGGGCATCGGAGGCGTCCAGGGAGTGGGGAGGAGTAGGCAGGCCCAGAAGGATGCGCACCATCTCCTGCACCTGCTCCTTATCGCTTCCACCGTAGCTGGTAACCACCTGTTTCACCAATCTGGGGGAATACTCATAGACGGGGATGTCCCTGGAAGTCGCAGCGAGAATGGCCACCGCCCTGGCCTCCCCCACCAGCATGGCCGAGCGGACGTTTTTAGCCACAAAGGGCTCTTCAATGGCTACCTCCAACGGTTGATGCCGGCCTATCACATCCTGAAGGCCAATATATAGCTTGTGAAGGCGCTGGCTTACAGGCAGCTTAGAAGATGCACCAAGGACGCCACAGTCCACCATTGTAAGCTCGTCGTTTTCCCAATCCACCACCCCGTAGCCCATCCTTATCGTGCCGGGGTCTATGCCTAATATGCGCACGCTATCCTCGCCGATCCTTGAAGCCCTCGATGTTTACCAATGCTATTCCACCTCCGTTATGACCCCATTGTTCATTATAGTGGGATTGAATCTACAGAAAAAGGTGAAGGTCCCAGGCGTATCGAAGACTACGCTGAAGCTCTCACCTATACCTAAAGTTTCGGAGTCGAAGGAGATGTCCTGGCCGAAATCAGCGGTAAAGGTATGGGGAAAGCCATCCAGGTTGGTGAAAGTTATGATACTTCCCACCTTTATTGTGAACTGGGCGGGCTGAAAGGCGATGTTCCTCATCACAGCAAGGATCAGCCCTTCCTGGACAGATATGGTGGGCGTTGGCGTAGGCAGTGAGGGAGTTGGAGGGGGTGTCGGGGCAGGAGTCGGCGTTGGTGTGGGGGGGGGAGCCAAGATAGGCTCAGGTGTATGGGTAGGGGTAGGCACGATGGGTATCAGCGTAGAGGTCGGCGTAGCCTGTGTCTCCTGAGGAGGGCTAGGAGTAGGGGCGGCTTCCTCCCCGACACATGCGATCCCTATCAAAAGGGAGAGCAAGCCTAAGTAGAACAATCGTCTAAGATACACATTCGTCGCCTTCTGAAGAGGTCTGTCCTCTGGATAGGATGTTGTGAAGCTCCTAGTTAGGCCTGGGCGCGATAGGAAGCCAACACCTCTTCCGGAAAGTCGGCGTTGGTGTAGACTCGCTGGACATCATCCAGCTCCTCTAATTTATCCATGAGCCTAAGGGTCTGCATAGCAGCCTTCTCATCCAATGTAACTACCGTCTTAGGCACCATGGAGGCCTCGGCAGAAGATATAGTAACTCCTCGTCCCTCCAGGGCTTGTCTCACCCTCTCCAGGTCCGATAGTTTAGTGTAGATGTCGATGCTGTTGTCATACAGTTTAACATCTTCGGCACCCGCATCTATGGTGAGGAGGGCTATTTTCTCGGCTTCCTCCTTGGAGGTATCTACGGCGATTAAGCCCTTGGGTTCAAAGTTCCAGGCCACGCAGCCGCTCTCTCCCAAGCTGCCCTGGCTGCGAGAGAAGACAGAGCGTACGTCGGAAACGGTGCGGTTTTTATTGTCGGTGAGCACCTGGAGCATGATAGCCGCTCCTCCTGGGGCATAGCCCTCATAAATTGTCTCTACAAGCTCTGTTCCCTGCCCACCTTCAGAGGCTGAAGCCCGCTTAATGGCCCGCTCGATATTATCCAGGGGCATGTTACTATCCCTGGCCCTTTGAACCGCCATCCGAAGACGGAAATTAGTATCGGGGTTGCCACCGGCCTCCCGTGCTGCCACCGTTATCTCCTTGGCCAGCTTGGTGAAAAGCTGCCCCCTGCGAGCATCGGCGACTCCCTTTTGTCGTTTGATTTGCGACCACTTAGAATGGCCAGACATCTCCCATACCCCACTAACTTTAGATTAAGACACGTAATGTAAAAGGGATGTTAACCTACCTAACAAGAGTTGAGCTTCTGCGGCCCAGGTATGGCCTCCCTAAACAGGATGTATTGGTAACTAAAACCCCAGCCCCTCCATAGGTCGGATGATGATTCGATGATTTTTAATATCCACACACCTCACAATATCCTCAACAGCGGGAATCAATACCTCCCCTCGAGAGCCTTGAACCACATATACATCATTTCCGGGAAGGGTCAGGATTTCGGTCACTTTGCCCCACCGTTCCCCCGTTTCTGTCCACACCTCCAGCCCTAAGATCTGAAATTGGTAGTATTGTCCTTCGGTGGTAGGACGAACCTCCGCCTCGGGTATTGTCAGGAGCAATCCTTTTAGTCCCTCCACATCCTCCACCCCATCCAGCCCCTTAAATTTAAGGATAGCGAAAGCCTTGTATAGTCGAGCATCCTCTATAATCAGGGGCTCCCTCCTCAAAAAAACGCGCTGGTTGGAAGAGAACCTTTCGGGAAAGTCGGTGAGTATTTGCACCTTCACCCTACCCTTTACCCCAGTCGGTGCGATGATACGACCTACCGCAACCTGCTCAGAGAGCCCTGGT
>JAZGDP010000259.1:0-2809 GCA_036477885.1 Dehalococcoidia bacterium | reverse complement strand
TCCAGCGGCATGACAGGGGAGGCCATCACCATCTCCGCCGGCCTGGAGATGGGATGAAGCCGATTTGGTAGATGCCTTTTTAAAAGGCATTTTCCCCTTAATGCCGAATCGTATTAAACTTATAGAGGGTCTATAAGCCTCTACCAAGGAGCGACATGGAAAAACCTAGGGTGAACCGCCTGGCAAAGGAGTCTAGCGCCTACCTTAGAAGCGCTGCCCATCAGCCTGTGGACTGGCACCCCTGGAGCGAGGAGGCCTTCGAGCTGGCCAGGGAGCAGGACAAACCCATTCTGCTGGACATAGGTGCGGTGTGGTGTCACTGGTGTCACGTTATGGACGGAGAGAGCTATGAGAATGAAGAGGTGGCCCGGATTATCAACGAGCGGTTCGTGCCCATCAAGGTGGATAGGGATGAAAGGCCCGATATAGATAGGCGATACCAGAACGCCGTGGGGGCCATAACGGGCCAAGGTGGCTGGCCCCTCACAGCCTTTCTGACCCACGAGGCCAAGGTGTTCTATGGAGGCACCTATTTCCCCCCGCAGGATATGCAAGGCAGGCCAGGGTTCACGACCCTCCTATTACGCCTCAGCGAGATATACCAAAAGGACAAGGTTAAAGCCCTGGAGAACGCCGAAAGTGTACATGTAGCGCTGGAGAAGGGCGAGGCATTGGGCCGGTTCTTGGAGGAGTTACGTCCTGAGATGGTTACTGCTGCCCTGGAGGCTATGGGACGCTCCTTCGATATCGCCAATGGGGGCTTCGACTCCGCCCCTAAGTTTCCTCATTCCGGCGCCATTGAGTTAATCCTGAGGCGCTATTATGAGACCCATCAAGATTGGCTGATGACCATCGCCACGAAGACCCTGGAGAAGATGGCCAGAGGCGGTATGTACGACCAAATAGGCGGCGGCTTCCACCGCTACTCCGTGGACGAGAAGTGGGTAGTGCCCCACTTCGAGAAGATGTCCTACGACAATTCGGAGCATCTGAAAAACTATCTCCACGCCTATCAGGCCACCGGGGATGAGTTCTTCAAGGAGATAGCCTCGGGCATCATAAACTACGTGAACACGGTGGCATCGGACCAGGAGCATGGCGGATTCTACGCCAGCCAGGACGCCGACATAAGCCTGCACGACGACGGCGACTACTTCACCTGGACACTGAAAGAGGTGGAGGAGGTGCTATCCCCTGAGGAAGCTAGGGTTATTGCACTGCACTATAATGTTTATCAACAGGGCGAGATGCACCATAACCCGGCCAAGAATGTCCTCTTTGTGGATATGGAGCCCGAGGCCATCGCCCAGAAGCTATCTAGGCCTCTAGAGGAGGTTAAGGCCCTGCTGGAGAAGGGAAAACAATGCCTGCTTGAGGCCAGGAACCAGAGGCCTGCCCCCTTTGTGGACAAGACCTTATACTCCAACTGGAACGGCATGATGCTCTCTGCCTATCTGGAGGCTTATAAGGTGCTGGGACTGGAGTCCTGCAGGGACTTCGCTATCAAGAGCCTGGAGCTTCTTCTGGCCAACTCCTATTCTCCCCAAAATGGATTCTTCCACAGCTTCTTCGACGGCCAGGCCAAGATAACCGGCATCTTGGATGACCAGGTTCAAATGGCCAAGGCCCTCTTAGATGCCTATGAAGTTACCGCCCAGCGCCGGTATTTGGAGATAGCGGAAAGCATCGCCCATCACCTCCTGGAATCCTACTGGGACGAGGAGGAGGGGGGCTTCTTCGACATTGCCAAAATCCGCTCCGCGGATCCGGGCCTAAGCACTAAGGACAAGCCTATTCAAGACAGCCCTACCCCGGCCAGCAATTCGGTGGCGGCTATCGTATTGGACACCCTATATTATCTAACCGATAAGGATATATACCGGCAGAGGGCGGAGGAGCTGCTAAAGGCCTTTGGAGAGGGGTGCAGCAGATTGGGCATCTACGCCGCTACTTACTTCTTGGCCCTGGACTATCACCTAAGCTCCCCAGCCCATGCGGTGATAGTGGGCAGAAAAGAGGATCAACTCACCCTCGCCCTCCATAAGACCGCCCTTACAGCCTATAGACCCAAGAAACTGGTATCGATGTACGAGCCCGATGGGGCCCATGAGGACCGTTTGCCCCCTGTGGTGGCCAGCATGTTAGAGAGGTCTGATAAACCCCTGGCCTATGTATGCGCCGGCTTCGCTTGTGCTCCTCCCATCGACAACGAGGTCGAGCTAGAAGCGACCCTTAAGTCCTTTGGACTATCTGATAACTAAAACCTTTGGAGGTAGAGGTTATCATGAAGTTAACCTGGGACGATTACAAAGATATAGGCATGTTCCTGGCCAAGGCTCACTCAGAGATTGATTTCCCCGGCGATGTGGACGGTGATTTGGTGATTCAAGGGATCAGGGAGCTGGAGGATTTCGTCGATGAGAGGGAGCCCACCGGGCACCATCTGGAGAGGGTAGTAGCGGCGTGGGCCAAAGAGGTGGCTTAGGGACTAAGATCTCAGCGCCTCAAACAAGCTGGGGCACTGGCAGAGGCTGGTTAAGTTTAGGTATAATGAGGCCACAAGGGGCTAAATAAGAAAGGAGAACTATGGCAAAGACGGAATATCTTGGGCTTTACGCAAAGGGATGGGGTGATGAAAGCTAACGAGACCACCATGAAGAAATACTTGGAAGGAAGTAAACAGTTCATGGTGCCTTTGTTTCAGCGAACATATAGCTGGAAGAGGGACAACATACGAAAACTATGGGAGGATATAGAAGAAACAAGAGGCGGCAAGGGTGTGTCGTCTCATTTCTTTGGTTCATTTGTG
>JAZGDP010000258.1:0-4883 GCA_036477885.1 Dehalococcoidia bacterium | reverse complement strand
CCAAAGTGGTGAGGGTCTTTCCCCCTTTTGAGACGGTTACCCTGATTGTCTCTATGTTGCTATCGGCCCCTGGGACGGAGAGGGCCTCGGCGGTTACACTGTAGCCCTGGGGAGCGGTGATAGTGGGATAGTCATAGGGGGCGGCAAAATAGGTGTCGTTTTTGGTGTACTCCAGCTGAGAGCGGGCCAGGCCTTCAGCGGTTACACTCTCCTCCACTGTGCCTACGGCTATGGAGCCCGTGGATAAGGCAGCGAGCATGATACTGAAGGCCGTTCCCACCATAGCCACGGCTATCAGTGAGCTCACCAAGTTCACTCCTTTTTCATCCTTGATCCATTTCATATTCATATCCCAAATTACTTTCCTATCCATTGATTCCCCCTTTACCCTAAGGCCCCCGTGAGGGAATATATCGGCATAATCACCGAGAGGGCGATAAAGCCCACTAGAATGGCAACCCCCATGATCATAAGGTGTCCTATAATAGACAAAAAGGTGCTGATCTTTTTATCAGTATCCAGTTCCAGGGACTGGGCGGCGGTGGCCAGGGTATCCTCCAGGGTCCCTGTATCCTCCCCCACCTTCACCATCTGGATCAGGCGCTGGGGAAATATCTTGCTTTTAGACAGAGGTTTGTACAGTCCCTCACCCTGGAGGAGGCCCCTCTGGACATCCAATAGGGCATAGCGCACTACTGCGTTTCCAGCGGTCTGGATACCCAGTTCTATGGTCTCGGTCAGAGGAAACCCTGAGCGGAGGCCAGCGGATATGGTGCGGGCCACGCGGGTTATTTCAGCCAGCAATATAATGCGGCCCACCAGAGGCAGGCTTAATATGAGCCTATCCCTGCTTTTGCGGCTGGAGGGCTGCTTGACCCACCAGGTGCCTATTAGGAGAATAGCGCCAATGGCTGCCAAGATATAAAGCTTATAGGCGTTTATGAAATCGGAAAAACCCAGGAGAATTTTGGTAGGTAGAGGTAGGGAAGCGCCGGAGGAAGCGAATAAGCTGTTTATAGAAGGAAAAGTGACTAAGAATAGGAGGGCTACCACACCTAGTGAGATGACGAAAACCACTATGGGATAGGACATGGCCTTGGTCAGCTTCTCCTTGGCCGCCTTCTGCTTTGTCATATAGTTCGCCGCCTCCTTGAGGGATGTCTCCAGCCCTCCCGTCCATTCCCCCACCTCGATCATGCGTCGATAAAGGCGACTGAAGGTCTGTGGATGGCGTTCCAGGGCTTTGGAGAGGGACTCCCCTGTACGGATGGTGTCTATCACGTCATCGAGGACTCGCCTCATGGCTTTTCTAGGCGCCTCTGCTTGAAGGGCTTGAAGGGATGGAATCAGGGCAATGCCTGAGCTTAGTAAAACAGCCAGGTCGGTGGAGAAATCTATGATGTCTTGCTGCTTGATGCCGAAGAAGGAGGGGAACCATCGCTCCAGGTCTGTGGCACCGAAAAGGGTTGCTTCCTTTTGACTCTGACTCATGATAAACTTCCTTCCCTATCCCTAAGGGTCCTCATTCTAACGACCCCACAATGGAATACATGGGCATCATTACTGATAGAGCTATAAAGCCCACTACTAGGGCTATGACCACTGTCATGACGGGCTCTATCATGGATATAAAGGCGCTAATCTTATCATTGGCCTCGGTTTCATAGGCATCGGCTATGGTACTCAGGGTGGCATCCAGGGAGCCGCTTTCCTCCCCTACACTAATCATCTGTACCATCATCTTGGGGAATATCTTGTTTCTGCTCATGGGCCCAGCAAGCCCCTCTCCTTGGAGTAGCCCTTTTTCTACGTCCTCCAGGGCACTCTTAATCACCGGGTTGTCCGTGGTATCTTTTACCAGGCTCATAATCTCGGGCAAGGCGACCCAGGCGTTTATCAAGAGGGCCATGGTGCGGGTAAGGCGAGATATCTCCCCTAGGAGCAGAATGGGGCCTATCAGGGGAGCCTTAATTAGGAACGTTTGCATCGCACGCCGGCCAGCGGGGCGCCTTAAATAGAGGGCGCCTCCTACGATAGACATCGCCATTGCCCCAAAAATGTATAGCTTATAAGCGGAGGTAAAACCTACAAGGCCCAAAAGCAATCTAGTGGGTAGAGGCAGATCCACCTCCAGGCTATCGAATAGACCTGTCAGTGGAGGCAGCGCCGTAGTCATCAAGATAATCACCACCACCACGGCCACAACGAGGATCATAGTGGGGTACATCAGGGCTTTGGTCATCTTCTTCTTGGCAATCTCATGCTTCCCCAGATAGATGGCTACCTGTCGCAAGCTAACCTCCACCTCTCCCGTCCTGTCCCCTACATCCATCATTCGGCGCAATATCCTGGGAAACACCTTGGGGTGCTTGCCCAGAGCGGAGGAGAGGGAATTTCCCGATTGCACCTCATCGACCACATCGGATAGGACCCTTTTGAGGATCTTGTGTTGCATCTGGTTCCGCAACAGTTGCAGGGCGGGGAGGATTCCCGTACCCGATTCCAGCAAGGTGGCCAATTGGCGGCAGAAGTTGATCACCTCCTTGGTCTTGACGGTGAAAAGGGAGGGGAAGAGCTCCTCGACCTTGGGCCCCTGCTCCACGGGCTTGAGGCTGAGCAGGCGATAGCCCGCTCGAGTCAGGGTGTGTTCAGCCAGAGCCTCTCCATCCACATCGATGGTGCCCTGCACCTTCCTGTTGTCTGCGGTATAAACTACATATTTATAAGCCATCTGCTACTTACCAAACACTTTCCATCCCTTTAACTCTGAACACCGCCTATGGAGAAGACATTTTTTAACACCTCGGAAGACGTGGTGACGGCTTGCTTTACCTTAAGCAGGCCGTCGTGTCTCATGGTCAACATCCCCTCTTTAATGGCCAACTCTCTTATCTCGCTGGCGTTGGCTTTCGTAAGGAGGGCACGACGGATTTCATCGCTCATGAGCATGACCTCGTGAACCCCTGTGCGTCCCAGATACCCGGTGTTGGCGCAGAGATTGCACCCTTCTCCCTTGTAGTACTCCTTCAGATCCTCATTTAGCTCTTGTTGGAAGGCCATGCGCTCCTCCTGGGTTGCCTGACTCAAGACACGGCAGTGATTACATACCCGCCGCACCATGCGCTGGGCCACCACCCCTATAAGGCCTGAGGAGATTAGGAAGGTCTCCACACCCAGGTCGACCAACCGGAACAGCACTCCTATGGCGTCATTGGCATGGATGGAGGAGAGAACTAGATGACCGGTGAGAGCTGACTGAATTGTTATCTTAGCTGTTTCGCTGTCCCTGATCTCCCCCACCAGCATTACATCGGGGTCCAACCTCATAATTGCCCGCAGACCGGTGGCGAAGGTGAGGCCGGCCTTGGGGTTGACCTGAATAGGGCTGATATCCTCGAAGCGATATTCCACCGGGTCCTCGATGGTTATGATATGCCGCTCATGGCGGTCCAGTTCGTTGACAGAGGCGTAGAGGGTGGTAGTCTTTCCCGAGCCAGTAGGCCCGGCAATCAGAATCATGCCGTAAGGGGTTTTGAGCATCCTCCTGTATTTAGCCAGGGGCTCTGGCAGGAACCCTAGGTCTGAAAGAGGGAGAAACGCTAGGGACTTATCCAGCACCCTAAGAACTATTTTCTCGCCGTAAATGGTATCCACAGTGGCGGCCCGTATATCCACAACCTTGGCTCCGACCTTAGCGGTGAATTGTCCATCCTGAGGGCGGCGCCGCTCGGCAATATTCATATCCGCCAGGATTTTCAATCGGGATGTCAAGGCAGCATGCACGTTTAGAGGCAGGGACATCATTTCGTGAAGCATGCCATCAATGCGGTAGCGAACCCTGACCCGCTCCTCTTGAGGCTCAATGTGAATATCGGAGGCTCGATCCTTCACTGCCTGTCCGATGATCAGGTCCACCGCTCGGACTATAGGGGCTTGAGCTACCAAATCCGCGGAGATGCGGCTCTCCACCGCCTCCACCATCAGGGGCTCGGATTTGACCTGGCTAATCTCCTTCTGTACTTCTTCACGGACCTTATAATGGATGTCGATAGCTGTTTGGATATCCTCGGCTACTCCGATGGCTGGCTGGATTCTCATTCTGGTTTGGGCCGCCAGGTCTTGGATGGCCTGAAGATTATCAGGATCGGCCATCACCACCACCAGGGCGTCATCGACAATCTCCACAGGCATGGCAGTGTATCTTCTGGCCATGGCTTCGGGGACCTTCTCAAAGGCCCTCGAGTCTACCCGATGTCGTTTTAGGTCTACGAAGGGTACATCGGTTTCAAGGCTCATAACCATGGTCATGTCTTCATGGGTAACTAGCCCTTGCTCAATGAGGATATCCTCCAGCCTGGCGCCATTGGCCTTATGCCGCTCCACGACATATTCCATCTCCTCGGCGCTAATTAGGTTAGCCTCGATCAGCCTCTGACTCAGGCTTTTTTCCTTGCTCGATAGCTTGTTGCCCTCTGCATCGAGCCCCATGTTTTACCTCTTTTCCTTCATACTTAATAGCTATAATACTTGGCCCTTCCTCACTCTCACCCGAGGCGCCAAAAACCCTCTAAAAGCCTTTGATATAAAAGTCGCTGTCGAAGGTAAAAGGCCTTTCGGGCACAGTCGGCAGGAAATCTTCGTCAAAGGGCATGCCATACTTGAGGAGAAAGGTCTTGAACTCCATCCTATCGATTCGGTGATGTCCGCCCGGTGTTACGTAAGCTTGTAGCTTGCCTCCTTTGATCCAGTTCAGGACGGCTACCTTGCTTACTTGGCAATACCGGGCTACATCCCCCGTAGTGAGAGGTTTTCCCCTTTTCACGTTACCTCCAATTCTCTTACAGCTCGGCCTTTAGCCAACCCCCCTAAACTGGGCTCAGGAC
>JAZGDP010000257.1:0-4986 GCA_036477885.1 Dehalococcoidia bacterium | reverse complement strand
ACGGCGCTGGTGGAGGCGCAGGCCCGGGCTATCTCCTCCACCGCTATGGCCAACTGTACCTCGTCACCTCCGCTCCCCCCGTATTTAGGGTCGATACCTATGCCGGTCAAGCCTAGCTTTGCCAGCTTTTTCATGCTTTCCCAGGGAAACTCCTCCCTCTCATCTATCCGCTGGGCGATGGGCTCCAGTTCTTGAGTGGCGAAGTCTCTAACGGTCTTTCGTAAAAGCTGTTGCTCCTCGGTTAACAGGGAGTCCATGTGCTCTCCTAAAAAACTATCAGCTCCTTCTGGGTACCGAAGACATCCCTTAGGACATCGCAGATCTCTCCTATAGTGGCATAAGCCTCGACGCACTCTAGGAAGATGGGCATGAGGTTTTCCTCGCCCCGGGCCATCTCCTCCAGCCGGCTGAGGGCTTTTTGGGTCTGGGCCTCGTCCCTTTCCTTCCTCACCTTAATCAATCGTCCTATCTGCCTTTTGGCCTGCTCTGGGTCTATGCGCAGAAGGCCCGTTATGGGGGGTTGGGGGCTTACGTATCGGTTCACCCCTACCACCCCGCGCTGGCCCGATTCCACCTCTTTTTGGTATTGGTAGGAGCTCTCCTGGATCTCCCGCTGCTGAAAGCCCTTCTCAATGGCGCTGAGGGCGCCGCCCAGGGCATCTATTTTCTCTATGTACTCCTTGGTCCTCTCCTCCAGGGTCTTACTTAGGGACTCCACGTAGTAAGAGCCTGCCAGGGGGTCTACCGTCTCGGTTACACCGCTTTCGTTGGCCAGGATCTGCTGGGTGCGCAGGGCTAGGGTGGCAGCATTTTCCGAGGGTAGGGCCATAGCCTCGTCCATGGAGTTGGTGTGGAGGGACTGAGTGCTGCCCAGGACGGCGGCCAGGGCCTGAACCGTTACTCGAATGATGTTGTTCTCTGGTTGCTGGGCTGTAAGGGTAACCCCTGCCGTCTGTGTGTGGAAACGGAGTATGCAAGAGCGGGGCTTCTGCGCCCCAAAACGCTCCCTCATGATCTGGGCCCAAAGCTTGCGAGCCACCCGGAATTTGGCCACCTCCTCGAACAGATGGTTGTGGCTGGCAAAGAAAAAGGAGAGCCTTCCGGCGAAGGCGTCCACATCCAGGCCGGAGTCAACCGCCCCTTGCACATATTCGATGGCGTTGGCCAGGGTGAAAGCCAACTCCTGCACTGCCGTAGAGCCCGCCTCTCTCATGTGGTAGCCGCTGATGCTTATGGTGTTCCATAGGGGAAGCTCCTTGCTGCAGTACTTAAAAACATCGGTGATGAGACGCATGGAGGGGTGGGGGGGATATATATAAGTGCCTCGGGCTATATACTCTTTTAATATATCGTTCTGAACGGTTCCTTTCAGATTGGATGGCTCCATCCCCTGTTTCTTGGCTACCGCTATATATAGGGCGAGAAGTATTGGAGCCGTGGCATTTATGGTCATGGAGGTGCTGACTTTGTCCAGGGGTATGCCCTTGAGCAGGGTCTCCATATCTTCCAGTGTGTCTATGGGTACTCCCACCTTCCCCGTCTCTCCTTGAGCCATGGGGTGATCGGAGTCGTAGCCTATCTGGGTGGGCAGGTCAAAGGCTACGCTCAACCCCGTCTGCCCCTGCTCCAGCAGATAGTGGTAGCGCCTGTTGGATTCCTCGGCGGAGGCATAGCCGGAATACTGGCGCATAGTCCACAGCTTGCCCCTGTATCCCGTGGGGTGTATGCCCCGCAGATAGGGATATTGGCCGGGCATACCCATCTCCGAGGCGTAATCCAGGTCCTTTATATGCTCGGGGGTGTAGACTTCTTCGATGGGTATGCCGGAGAGGGTCGTGTAGTTCTTATCGTCTTTTGCCGGTCCTTTCGGCTCAGCCACTAAACCACCTCCATGAGGCTACTTGGGTATTCATACTTTCTGGGGCATCTGATATTCGCCGAAGACCTCCCGGAAGACATCACACACCTCCCCTAGAGTGGCGTAGGCCTTTACTGCGTCCAGGATGTAGGGCATGAGGTTGTCCGAGCCCTGGGCAGCCCTACGCAGGTTCTTTAATGTACCTGATACCTCCCGGCTGTCCCGCTCCCGTCGAATCTGCTTCAGGCGCTCTATCTGGCGCTCCTCTCCTTTCACATCCATCTCCAGGGTGGGAATGGTGATGGGCTCCTCCATGATGTAGTCGTTTAACCCCACCTTTATCCGTTCGTGTCGCTCCATCTCCCTCTGGTAGCGATAGGCAGCGTCGGCTATCTCTTGTTGGAAGAAGCCCTTCTCGATGGAGGGGATGACGCCTCCCAGAGCCTCTATTTTGTCGAAGTACTGGTAGGCTTCCCTCTCCAACTGGTCGGTCAGATGCTCCACCAGGTAGCTCCCCCCCAAGGGGTCTACGGCGTTGGTCACCTCGCTCTCGTGAGCGATTATCTGCTGGGTGCGCAGGGCTACCAGGGCCGCCCTATCCGAGGGTAGGGCTAGGACCTCGTCCATGGAGTTGGTATGGAGGGACTGGGTGCCCCCCAGGACGGCGGCCAGGGCCTGAATAGCTACTCTAACTACGTTGTTCTCTGGTTGCTGGGCGGTGAGGCTACACCCTGCCGTCTGGGCATGGGTTCGCAGCCACAGGGAGCGCTCATTTTTAGCCTTGAACCTCTCCTTCATCTCCCGAGCCCAGATACGCCTTGCGGCTCGGAATTTGGCTATCTCCTCGAAGAAATCATCGTGAACGTTGAAGAAGAAGCTGAGGCGGGGGACAAAGTCGTCTATCTCTAGCCCTCGCTCTATCCCTGCCTGCACATAGGCGAATCCATCGGCCAAAGTGAAGGCCAGCTCCTGGGCTGCGGTGGAGCCGGCCTCTCGGATGTGATAGCCGCTGATGCTGATGGTGTTCCATTTAGGTAGATGGTTCATGCCGAACTGGAAGGTATCTACCACCAATCGCACGGAGGGTTCGGGGGGGAAGAGGTATTCGTTTTGAGCGATGTACTCTTTAAGGATGTCGTTTTGGATGGTTCCCCCCAGCTTATTCATGGGGATGTTCCTCTTCTCGGCGGCGGCTATATACATCGCCCATATGACGGCGGCGGGGCTGTTGATGGTCATAGAGGTGGTGAGCCTATCTACCTGCAGGTCCTGAAAGAGGATCTCCATGTCCGCTAAGGAGGAAACGGCGACACCGCACTTGCCGAACTCCCCCACCGAATTGGGATGGTCGGTGTCATATCCCATGAGGGTGGGCATGTCGAAGGCTACACTCAGGCCTGTTTGCCCTTGGCCGAGGAGGTATTTGTAGCGAGCGTTGGTCTCCTCGGCCGAGCCGAAGCCGGCGAACATGCGCATGGTCCATAGCTTCCCCCGATATCCTGTGGGATGGATGCCCCGTAAATAGGGGTATTCACCGGGGAGGCTCACATCTCGCAGGTAGTCCCGTCCCTCCAGGTGGGTGGGGGTGTAAACTCGCTCAATGGGCATGCCCGAGATGGTGGTGAAGGTCTCTTTCCTCTCGGAGGCTCCTCTGTTCTTCTCTTTCCACCTCTCCTCTGCCTCCCCTATTCTGCGCAACTCCTCTTGATCGGCCACACCGCACCTCTTAGGAGTCCATAATAAAAAGCCACGCCCATGTAGTAGGCGGCGTCTAGTCTTATCGAAGATATAAGGATGCTATAGGACTCGTAGGTTAAGTGTAGCAAAGGCCCTTAGCACTGTCAAACAAGGCAAGTCAGAGGCAGGCTTTAATTTATATATATGGAAATTTTTGATATAATTAAGAAAGTGGTCAGTTATGTAATAAGCCCTTTAAAAGCTGTGAAGAAAACCAGCCACAACGTACCATAAACATCGAAATCACCATTAGGTATATAAGAGAATGGCAAGGATCCTGATGACTCGCCGGCAATTTCTCGCTGCATTGGCAAGTGCCGCGGCTGCAGGGGCCATTGCCACGATAGTTCCCATCGCCCTTCGTAATGGAGACAAGAAAGAGCCCGTAGAGGCGATCCTTGATACCTATCCTGAGAAGCGCATCGCCAGCCTTGCCGACCTTAGGCGAGATACGCCTCTAGGCTTCGAATACCCGAATAAAGGACAGATGAATTTCGTAGTAAGGCTCGGGGCCCCGGCCCGAGGAGGAATCGGCCCTGAGCGGGATATCGTGGCTTTCAACTACCTATGCACACACATGGGTTGTCCTCTTCAGGGCCAATACAAAAAGGAGCATAAAGTTCTTGGGCCGTGCCCCTGTCATTTCACCACCTTTGACCTGCGAAAAAACGGGTTTGTGACTATTGGCCAAGCCACTCAGAGCCTTCCCCAAATTACGCTAAAGCTGGACGGCGATGACATCTTAGCAACTGGAGTCCTTGGACTCTTGTATGGCCAGGCAGAAAACCTAGCATAGACCTAACAGGGGGAACACTATATGCCTTCTAGGCGGAATCTTAGAGCACAAGGGCTCCCAATTGTCGTTGATACTCCACAAGATCGCATTCCCCTACCACCCCCCAACGCGGAGGTATTCACCACCGCCTGCGACTACTGTGCAGTGGGATGCGGATATAAGGTCTACCGCTGGCCCCTTGAGGAACAGGGCAACCCAAGAGCAACTCAGAACGCCTTGGGTGTGGACTTTCCAACCACGCCTCTGAGTGGGAAATGGGTCTCCCCCAACATGCATAACATTGTGCGGGCCAACGGAAAACTCTACCACGTCGTTGTAATTCCCGATGGCGATACACAGGTGGTAAATAAAGGTGGAGACCATAGCATTCGGGGTGGAACGCTGGCGCAGAAGGTGTACAATCCAGAGAAGCCTACAAGAGATCGTCTGAAGACCCCATTGCTGCGGGTCCGAGGGAAATTTGAGCCCATTAACTGGGAGCGTGCTATTAAAATTATCGCTGAGGTGTCCAAGCACGTCCTGAGTCGTCACGGTGAACTCGCCTGGGGAATGAAGACCTACTCCTACGAGTACTATGAGAATACCTATGCCATCA
>JAZGDP010000256.1:0-8695 GCA_036477885.1 Dehalococcoidia bacterium | reverse complement strand
GGAGGAATTGATAACCGCTGTGGTGACGGGAGCTATAACTAATCCAAAGCCCAGCCCCGCCAATACCAGATGGATGGTCATGCCCGGATCTTCGAGGCCCAGGTCCCAGCCGCTCATGAAATAGAAGCCCGCCGCGGTGAGAAGGAGGCCCAATGCTGTAGGTATCCGATAGCCCCATCGCTGGGTTATGAAGCCGCCGATGATGGCTCCTGCTGGGATGGCGGCGGTGAGGCGCATCAGCCTTAATCCCCCTTCCAGAGGACGATCAGCGAACCCCAGTATGGTGTCTGTCATCAGGGGAACGTTGACCATGGCCATAATCAGGGCGCCACCCACCAGAAGATAGGTGGCGTTGGCTGCGGAGAAGGTGCCGTTGCGGAACATGGATAATGGGATAAGGGGGTTAGACACTTTGCTCTCCCTTATCAGGAACAAGACGAATAGGACCCCAGCGCCCACCAGGGCCAAAATGGCAAAGCCTAAGGGTATGGGGCTGTTGGGGGCAAAGGAAAGGCCCACGGTGATTCCAGCGAGGCTGCCCCCTATGAGGAATCCCCCTACATAGTCGATGGGGATCTTGAGGGGGCGACCTCTTGCCAATAGCAACATAACGAGGAGGATTATAGCAAACCCGATGGGAAGATTTATCCAGAAGATCCAGCGCCAGCTAACGTAGTTAGTGATAATACCCCCCCATAGAGGGCCCAGTACACCCCCTGCCTCCGCCGAGGCGCCTATGATGCCCAGGGCCACGGCCCGCCTCATCTCCGGGAAGGTATCCCCCACGATGGCCTTAGCCACCGGTAAGATCGCTCCTCCTCCCATGGCCTGTAGCACCCTTGCTCCCACCAGCCAGTGTATGTTGTTGGCCAAGGCTACAAGAGCAGAGCCGCCCATGAAGATGAGTATAGCCAGAATGTATATGCGACGGCGGCCGTAAACATCGGATATGCGACCCATGAGGGGCATAGCCACTGTGAATCCTAGAAGGTAGCCGGTGATTATCCAGGACGCCTGATCTATCTCGGTGGGAAAGACCAGGCGCATATCCAATATTATCTCAGGAAGGGCCGTTACCACCACCGTCATGTCCAGGCCGGCGAGGAATATGCCTGAACATATCACTGCCAGGATAAGATAAGGCCTATAGGCCCTTTGGTAGGGCAGGGCGGTAGATGGCATGTTGTAACCTGCCACGGGGTTCCGACGTTGGTTTCCCATGAAATCCTTCTCGTTGGCTGCTATTCGGGCGGTTCGATGCTTACCGGCTTATTGAAATCGGAAAGTACAATGGTTCTAGTGATGCCGTCCTTTTCGTCGGCGGTGATCCTACCGGTCAAGGTTATTCGGCGCACCAGAAAGTCCTCTGTGCCGATCCAAACGTGGGCCTGGATAGGGGAGCCCTCGATGGCGCTGCCGGTGATGGACTGAAGGGCGGAGGAATCTATGTTGCCTGTTACATGAAAGGTGAGCGTCCCCTCCACCTCCTCCTGACCAATCAGGGATGCCTCTTTAGTGTCCGTCATTATCGCTCCGACGCCGCCTGAAGGGTCGAAGAAGCCGGTGGGTGCGTCGCTGGTGGATAACAACTCGAACTTTCCGGTGAAGGGGTTGGTCAAATAGACATCGTCTCCAATGGTTATCATCTTCACTCTCACAAAACCACCGCCAACAACGGCCTCGATGTTTACTTGGGCTCTGTCAGGGTTTAAGACCACCCCCTCGGCAACCTCCACCTCCAGTCCTCCAGTTATAGGCGTTCCTCCACCTCCATGGGTGAGCCTGAAGCTGAAGGACTCCAGGGACTCGAAGCTTTGGGCTGCCTTAGCAAAGATAGCGGCGGCGTCCAGCGATGGAGGTGTTAGGGTAGAGACGGCCGCCGAGCCACAAGCTGCCGCCGATAGATACAACAAAACCACACCCACTCTTAAGCCTTTAAGAAATCTTATGCTATGAAAGGCCCCTCTACGACTATTCAATGGCCTCTCCCAAGTGGAATAATGACCCCTTATGCTGTTCCCATTATCTCACTGGGTCAAAATATGGGCAATGTGGTCTTATCAAGACGTTGACCCACCCTTGCTAAAGTGCTAGTTTGAAATATAATTAAAGGCCCTCATAAAAGTTTTTTGGGTATAGGCCCCCGTACTAAGCTGCTCGAGATTAGGATGATATATACTCGACAAGGCTAAGGGATGCTAAACACCATCGGTTACATAGGCATAGTGGTCAGCGATTTGCGTAGTTCTCTAGATTTTTATCAGAGCCGCCTAGGGCTAGAGGCTAACCGAAACTACCAACCGGGGATGGAGAGGGCTATACTCCGTGCAGGGGAGATATCTATATACCTGGTCCAGACCAAAAGAGGGGCCGCCAAGGCTTCGAGGAGAACCACCCACCTCACCGATAACGAGGCCGGCCTAGACCATTTAGCCTTCGGAGGTGGTAGATATAGAAGAGGCCAGAGAAAAATTGACGTCGCGGGGCATTATATTTAATGAGGACGCCGTTACAGAGACCGATTTCGGCCTAAAATATATGAGTTTCAGGGACCCCGATGGTAATATGTTGTATATTATTCAAAGGGTATAGAATGATACAATGTTTTCCCAGGACAAGGGTTACTATTTAAAATTAAGGAGGGTTTAAATTCATGCTCGATATCGGTCGGGCTTCAGCTATTTATGTAGTGAGTCTTTCCTATCTAGAAGGGAGCTCTGTTGGCTAAGATCCTTCTAATAATTCTCGATGGCCTGGGGGATCGCCCGGCCCCAGGGCTGGAAGGCAAAACGCCCTTAGAGGCGGCTTATACCCCCAACATGGATGCCTTGGCGAAGGTAGGCATCAACGGACTTTACAGTGTATTCGCTCCCGGAGTGCCCGTGGGGAGTCCCATAGCCCTTCACACCATGTTTAACTATCCCGGGGAAGACTACCCAGATAGGGGGGTTCTAATAGCGGTGTCCCGGGGTTTCGAGACCAACTATGAGGATGTGGTGCTGGCGGCCCGTTTCGCTAGTGTGGAGCCCCACAATGGCCAGCTGAAGCTTAGAGCCCGCTTCATTAAAGAGGCGGAGGAGGCTTGTTGCGCCCTGGCCTCGGCTATAGCCTACTATGAGAAAGACGGGCTGCGCTTTCGCTATCAATACTGGGGAAGGGGCGATGGCATCCTCTACATCTCCGGGGATGCCAGCCCTGACATCAGCGACTCGGACCCCTTAGGGCTGGACCTCCCAGTGATAAAAATTCAGCCCATGGAGAATGCTAGGGAGAAGGATAAGGCCAGTCGAACCGCGGAGGCCCTCAACAGCTACCTCTCTTGGGCTTATCGAGAGATGAGTCGTCACCCGGTGGCAGAGCAACGGGCCAAAGATGAACTTTATCCCATCAATTTCCTCATCACTAAATGGAGCGGCCGAAGAACCAAGTTGGAGCCCTTCAAAGATAAGTTTGGCCTCATGGCTGTCAGTATGCCGGCGGAGGAGGTGGTCAAGGGGCTGGCGGCGGAGATGGGTATGGCGGTATTGGATACGCCCAACGAACTAGAGCCTGAAGTCGATATAAAAGAGCGCCTTAAACGTGCCGAGGAGTTGTTCTCCCAAGGATATGAGTTCATTCATCTGCATACCAAGGAGCCCGACGCCACTTCCCATTGGTGTGATCCTTGTAAGACCAAGGAGGTCATCGAGGCCCTCGACCGAGGTTTTGGCTACTATTGGGAGCATTTGGGGCGAGATGAGGACCTAGTTACTGTTTTAACCTCGGACCATACCACCCCTAGCGCATGGGAGGGATTCAGTCCCGGAGATTTCAACGATCAACATTCTGGAGAGCCTGTGCCATTAACCATCAAGGGACGCCATGTCCGCCGGGACGACGTAAGTAGCTCCGGCGAACGGCCCTGCTCCCGGGGAGGCCTGGGGCATGTGCGAGGCGCCGAGCTAATGGAGATCCTCCTTAGCCTCGCCGATCGCACTAACCTTTTAGGGATGCGTCCCACCCCTCGTATTCGTCCCTACCGCCCTAAACAGGTGGAGCCCTTTGTCCCGACTAGTTAATGGCTCAGGGCCCTATAAGCTCCGTTAGTTGAAGTAATCCCCCCCCCCATTAGCTGCTTACTATCCTTCTTTGCTCAGAGCCTTTACAGACCTTAACAGGTCTCCATGAGTGAATTTAAAGCTTTGTATGTGGAGTAAAATAGGTTTGCTACCCTGGAAAGGACTCAATTGACATAGAGGCCCTCCAGCTTTTAAAATGCCATTGAGGGTTTAGCTAAGGAATCAGGGAGTTATTATTGGCCTATGTACAGTCCTTCAATGCATTGTTCTATTTCCCCTCATGTTTTGACCTCATGTATAACCGAGGGATGCAATGAGCGTGGGAAGGCATTTATATGAGCTTCAGCAGGTAGATCTGGAGATAGATGCCCTTAAAGGCTCCTTGACGTCTGTGGAGAGCCGGATAGGGGATAATGCGGCTCTAAGCGAAGCCCAAAAAGACCTCCTAAGCCAAGAGCAGAGTTTAGCCGATATGCTGAAGGGGCAGCGAATGATAGAGGATGAGGTAGAGGACCTCAGAGAGAAGATAGCCCCCCTTGAGGGCAAGTTATACGGTGGTACCATAAAGAACCCTAAAGAGCTCCAGGACTTCCAGCAGGAAGTGGAGCATTTGAAGAAAGAGCGGACAAAGAGGGAGGACAAAATCCTTGAGGTGATGGTGACGGTGGAAGCTGCTCAAGGGAACCTGGCGAACACGAGGGCGGATATACAGAAGATGGAACGGGAGTGGCAGGAGGAGCAAGCCAAGTTGATGAGGGAAAAGGCTAAGATGGAGTCGGAGATGGATTCTTCGAACAGAGTGAGAAAGGGCCTGATAAGCCGAGTAAACGCCTCCAGTTTAGCCCTATACGAAAACTTGCGGTCCACCAAGCAGGGCCTTGCTGTAGCGAAGGTTGAGAGGGGCATGTGTAGGGGATGTCAGATAACTCTGCCCATGAGCGAATTGCAGCGAGCCAAGCTAGGGCAGGAGCTGGTGCAGTGCGGCAGTTGTAATCGAATCCTATATGTGAGCTAAGGAAATCATGAAGACCTTAGGGTATTTCCGAGTCAACGTTGAGACGGCCGTCCAGGACGATCCTCTCTCTCTGGTGGAACAGGAAAAGCTCTTCTTTCGATTTTGTGAGAAGCAGGGTTATCAGCCCATGGCTACCTTTGTGGATGTGGAATCGGACGAAAAGGGGAAACAGCCGGAGTTCCAGCGGATGCTGGATTATATCCACGGTAAAGAGTCGGGATTTATGATGGTGGTGGTGAAAAACCTGGATATCTTGGGCTCTAACCCCGAGGAATATGCCCGCCATATCCTTGAGTTGGATAGGCTGGGAGCCAAGGTCTTATGTATTGATGAAGAGGTGCCCAATCCCTTGGATACAGCGGTTAAAGAGTGGTCTAGGAGACATCCTCGGGGGGAGGTGGGGGAGAGGATAAGAAGGGCTATGAGCTCAAAGGCCATGCGGGGAGAGGGACTGGGAAGGCCTCCTTACGGATACAGAATAGGGAAGGATAGACGATTCGAGATAGTTCCTCAAGAGGCTACTACGGTGGAGCTTATTTACGACTTATATGCTCGCCAGAATCTGGGCATCCGTCTTGTAGCTCGCTATCTCAATGAGCGAGGGATGAAGACTCGAAGGGGCGGGAACTGGAGCATGATAAGCATTCGGGACATCTTGAGGAATCGTACCTATCTTGGCACCTATTATCGATTTGGGATGAAAGTCCCCGGAAATCATTCCCCTATAATCTCATCCGAGATTTTTCAAAAGGCTCAGGATCGCATAGGGGAGAGGCGTCCTACAGTGGAGTATCGCCGCAGGACTCCATTCCTATTATCTGGCCTGGCCTATTGCGGTTATTGCGGCAATAAAATGATAGGCGTCAGCCGCCGTCAGAAATGGACTAGGCAGAGGGATGGTGGCGAGACCGAGGCCCAATATCGATATTACCAATGTGAGTCCCGTACCAATCAGAGTATCTGCCAGTATCATACTCAAAGGACAGATGAGTTGGAACAGACGGTGCTATCGCAACTTCAAACCTACGCCGTCCAGGGGGAATTGGGAGGGTTGGAACCCCAGTCTCAGTCCGATGAGCAGGATAGTTCCTCGGAGATGGCCCGGATGAGGGCCAAGCTTAAAGGCCTGAAGAGAAAATTCAAGCAACATATGGATCAGGCAGCCAAGGGTGCCATATCTCTACAACAGCTTCGAACTTTGGATGCACAACTGGCAGAGGAGCAGCGGGAGTCGGAGCGCAGGCTGGAGCTGATGGAGCTTCGGGATAAGGAGAGAGCCGGCATTATAGATAGAAAGAAGCAACTGTGGACGACATTACGTGAGATAGACCAGCAATGGGATTCCATCTCCTTTCCCGAGAAAAAACTCCTGCTCCAAGAGGTGGTAGACCGCATTGTGGTATATGACGATAGGACGGAAACCCTTCTTAAGGCTTAACTCTCTTAATTGGATTGCCTCATGTATCTATGTTAAACTAGAGGTGGCTGGGGAAGCTGGGCGGCCGCCTCGCTAGTGCGGGGAGGAAAGTCCGAGCTCCACCAGGCAGGATGCTGGGTAACACCCAGGAGGGGTAATCCTACGGAAAGTGCCACAGAAACTACACCGCCCGCCTATGGTGGGTAAGGGTGAAATGGTGAGGTAAGAGCTCACCAGCGGTCGGGAGACCGGCCGGCTGGGCAAACCCCATCCGGAGCAAGGCCAAATAGGAGGAGCTAAGGGAGCCTGGCCCAGTCCTCGGGTTGGCCGCTAGACCCCGATGGCAACATAGGGGCTAGATAGATGGTCGCCGCCCCGATGGATCGCAGGATGAGGTCCCGATCTACGGGATGTAAACTGCCTTCCTCAGGGTACAGAACTCGGCTTACAGGTTTCCCCAGCCAGTGGGCAGCCGTCGGCATACGGCGGTGTCCCTATTTATTGTCCATACAGGTGTGTGCTTGCTCCTACCTGCGGTTCTTCTTCCAATGACATGACACCCCCGCAACAAAAGGGTATATTAAAGCCGGCCTTCCTGCCGTCCGAGCCAGTACGTCCTGCCATAAACTGCCCACCCCAGAAGCGCATTTGGGTCTTCGTATGGGTTTATGTTATAGGCAGGATAACCCTTCCAGCAACCCTGCCAAAAGGGTCAAATAAAACTGGTATGCAGGGAGACCAAGTAACCGATCTTGCCACAAGGATTCCCTTTTGTCCACGATGGTGGGCCGGGCTAGACTCGAATTCACCCGGTGGATTGATGCTGGTTAATCTGCAGGCATAGCCCCAGCGCAGTTCGACGGGTCGCGGCTTGCTGCGAGGGAGACAAAGCCCCGCTCGCTCTGGGCGTGTCAAAAAGTGAGCGGGGACAGGGAAAGCGACAGGCCCTTAGTGCTATAATCGGGGTGTACATCCTACTAGAGTTGGAGCAACATGGAGCTTCCCCTCGCAATCGCGCCCCCCGCGCAGCCCGCTGCCCCTCTGGTGGAGCGACTGGAGGGGGCCGCCAACCTGACGACCCTCTTCGCCCGGTTGCGCTCCGCCCCCTACCCGCTGCTCCTTGACAGCGCCATGCCCCATGCGCACCTGGGGCGCTACAGCTACCTGACCGCCGACCCCTTCCTGATCCTGCGATGCCGAGGGCGCTGTATCTACCTGGAGCGCGACGGCCAGCGTGAGGAGGCGGAGGGCGATCCCCTGGCCCTGCTTCAGGATCTCCTCCGCCGCTTCGCCACCCCCTATCTGCCAGGCCTCCCGCCCTTCCAGGGCGGAGTCGCTGGGTACATGGGCTATGACCTGGGCCGACTCCTCGAACAGTTGCCCGTCCTCGCCGCCGATGACCTGGAGTTGCCAGACCTCTGCCTGGCCTTCTACGACTGGGCCCTGGTCCACGACGGCCTGGCGGGACGGAGTTGGCTGATAGCGACAGGCCTTCCTCAGGGAACCGCGGACGGGGCCCGTCGGCGCCTCCGGTGGGCTCGCCAGAGGCTGGCCGAGCCTCTGGCGACCAAGGAAGGCCCAGAGGCACGCGTCGAGGGACCTCCTCTCCGCTCCACCTTCACCCGGGAGGGCTACCTGGCCGCTGTCCAACGGATAAAAGACTACCTGGCCGCCGGGGAGATCTATCAAGCCAACCTCTCCCAGCGCTTCATGCTCCCCTTCGCCGGGGACCCCTGGCCCCTCTACCTGCGCCTGCGCCAGGTCAACCCAGCCCCCTTCGCCGCCTACCTGGAGTTCCCAGAGGTCACTGTCCTGAGCGCCTCCCCAGAGGAGTTCCTGCGGGTAGAGGGCCGGTGGGTGGAGACACGGCCCATCAAGGGGACCCGCCCGCGGGGCGGCACCTCTGAGGAGGACGCGGCCCTGGCCCAGGAGCTCTTGGCCAGCGAGAAAGAGCGGGCCGAGAACATCATGATCGTAGACGTGCTGCGGAATGACCTGGGTCGGGTCTGTCGAGTCGGCTCGGTCCAGGCCCCCTCCCTCCTGGCCCTGGAGCAGCATCCCACGGTCCACCACTTGGTTTCCACGATCACGGGCGAGCTCTCGGAGGGAGTCGACACCGTGGATCTCCTGCGGGCCTGCTTCCCTGGCGGCTCCATAACGGGAGCCCCCAAGATCCGGGCTATGAAGATCATCGAGGAGCTAGAG
>JAZGDP010000255.1:0-12794 GCA_036477885.1 Dehalococcoidia bacterium | reverse complement strand
AACAAGCCGACATTGTGGAGATTTGGTGGTCAACATCCCAGGATTCTAGGGAGTGCCTTTGGTACAAGGCCGCATCCCGACTGCCTCTGGCGAAGGTTTTCGTGACCCGATTCGGCTCCTCCGATTGCCGCTGCCCGGCCCACCTTCTTTACCTCCCTTATCGACCTTCAGCTCGCGTGTTCCAATCGAAGTTAGCAGGGCAGGAGGTTCAGGTGTGTAAATACGCGCCCTTTACCTAGCGCTCAGCCTGAGGAGCCTCTTTCTGTTTATGCCTAGGGTTATATTTGGCAAACGTCCCGTTAACTTTCCCGCCCAGCCCTCCCCGTGGCGCATCATTGAATATCGTTTTTTTGAAGAAAGATTAAACCACCCGTTTTTATGGCAAGCGCTGGGGGTGGGTGGGAAGGGGTAAAAATCGGCGTTCTAGCATGAGTTTTAAGATAGGTTATTTCGTTGAATTTAGCAAGGCTTAGTGCTAGAATGGATGCTCAATCGAGGGGATATAAGGACACGATGAAAGTTATCGACCTGCGCAGCGATACCTTCACTCAGCCAACTGCTGCCATGCGTAGGGCCATGAGCAGAGCGGAGCTGGGGGACGACGTTTTCGGGGAGGACCCCACGGTAAACCGACTGGAGGCCATGGCGGCGGAGCGCCTGGGGAAGGAGGCAGCTCTCTTTGTGGTCAGCGGGACCATGGGAAACCAGGTGGCTGTTCTTACCCATTGCCCTCGTGGCAGCGAGGTGATTCTGGGCAACGAGGCCCATATGTTTCATTACGAGGTGGGCGCTATATCGGCTCTGGCTGGAGCCCATGTCCGCACCGTGCCTAACGATTATAGGGGCATGCTCAACCCCCGGGACGTGGAAAGGGCTATTCGAAGTGATGATGTGCATTTGCCACCCACCTCCCTCATCTGCCTGGAAAATACCCACAATCGCTGCAACGGCGCCGCATTGACTCCTAAGGATATGGCAACCATAGCCGAGAAGGCCAGGGGTCACACCGTGCCTCTTCACATGGATGGGGCGCGCATCTTCAATGCTGCCGTTGCCTTGGGGATAGATGTGAGGGATATCTCTTGCTATGCCAACTCCGTGAGCTTCTGTTTATCCAAGGGCCTCAGCGCTCCGGTGGGCTCGGTGCTGTGTGGTTCCAAGGAGTTTATAGCTCGGGCCCGCAGAAACCGCAAGATGTTGGGAGGAGGCATGAGGCAGGCGGGGGTAATAGCTGCGGCGGGCATCGTGGCCTTGGAGAGCATGGTGGAACGCCTGGCCGAGGATCACACCAACGCCAAGAGCCTGGCTGAGGGCTTGACTCAGATACCTGGCGTATCCATTGACCCCGCTGTAGTGGAGACCAACATAGTGTTCTTTGAGCTAACCGAGGGTTTAGCCGCGGAATTGGTACAGCGACTGGATGGGGAAGGAGTGAAGTGCCTCCAGGAAAGGGAAGGAAACAGGATACGCATGGTCACCCACTATGGCATTACCAGAAAAGACATCGATTTCGCTCTAAAGATCATCCAAGAGGCTATCAAAGGATAGCTCAGTCCTCTGCCTTGTATCGCTCTCCCCACCACTCCTCCAAGCGCCTCTTTATCTCCTCCTCGTAGCCTATCTCTCCGGGCTGGTAGTAGCGATGCCCCGCTAATTTCTTGGGCAGGTTCTCCTGGGGAGCAAAATGGCCCTCGTACTTATGGGAGTATTTATATCCCTTGCCGTAGCCCATCTCCCGCATGAGACGGGTCACGGGGTTACGCAGGTGCAGGGGCACCGGCACATTCCCTGTCTTCTTCACGTCCTCCTTGGCCTTGAGATAGGACTCATAGGCGGAGTTGCTCTTGGGGGCGGTCGCAAGGTAAATAGCGGTCTCGGCCAGGGGCAGAAACCCTTCGGGCATCCCCACAAAGTGCACCGCCTGCTGAGCTGCCACGGCCACCACCAGGGCCTGAGGGTCGGCCAGGCCGATATCCTCGGCGGCCAGGATAACCATGCGCCTCACCACAAATAGGGGGTCCTCCCCAGCCTCCAGCATGCGGGCCAGCCAGTAGAGGGCGGCGTCGGGATCGGAGCCTCTCACCGATTTGATGAAGGCGGAGATGGTGTCGTAGTGCTGGTCGCCGGCCTTGTCGTAGAACAGGGCGCGGTGCTGAAGGGCCTCCTCGATGGCCGGGGTGCCGATGCGCTTAACCCCCTGCTCATCGGGTGGGGTGGCGGAGACGGCCAGCTCCAGGGCGTTTAGGGCCACCCGAGCATCGCCGTTGGCCATGAGGGTCAGGTTATGACGGGCCTCGGGCTCCAGCTCGACTTTCAGCTTTCCTAACCCCCTCTCTTCGTCCTTTAGAGCCCTTTCGAGGATTATATCTATCTGCTCTGGTGCGAGGGGCTTCAGGGTGAAGACCCGGCTGCGGGAGAGGAGGGGTGAGATGACCTCGAAGGAGGGGTTCTCGGTGGTGGCCCCTATCAGTATGACGGTGCCGTTTTCCACATGGGGTAGTATGACGTCTTGCTGGGACTTGCTGAAGCGGTGTATCTCATCGATGAAGAGGATGGTGCGCTGGTGGTGCATGCCCCACCGCTCTCGGGCCTCCTCCACCAGTTGGCGCAGGTCGGCCACCCCCGCAGTTACCGCGCTTATGGGGCTGAAGTGGGACTTGGTGGTGCTGGCGATGATGTAGGCCAGAGTGGTCTTGCCGCTCCCAGGCGGGCCCCATAGGATGATGGATGGGATCTGGTCGGCCTCTATGGATGCCCTGAGTATGCGCCCCTCTCCCACTATCTCCTCCTGCCCCACCAGCTCGGAGAAATTGCGGGGGCGTATCCTCGCCGCCAAAGGGGCCTCTCTTTCGGCCAGCTCCTCCCTATGATGCTCGAACAGGTCCAATCTCATCTCTCCTCTAGGGACGACTCCCGGTCATCCCGGCGTGCACTCCACCCCTCAAACTGCCAGCCCGGCGTAATAATGGTCTTCGGGGGCCAGGCCTTCACAGTCGGGGGTCCCCAAAAGCCACTGGTTGTGCTCCACATCTCGACTGTCACAGCGAGGGCAGCGGACCTCCCCATCCACCGGGGGCAGAGGGAAATCGTGGTCGCAGTCCAGGCAGATGTATTCGTAGGGACTCATCCTGACTCCCGTCGGGGGATTAGCTCGACTATGGTGGCCCCCTCTCCCCCTTCCTCCATCTCGGCAGGGCGATAAGAGGTGACCAGCGGATGAGAGGCCAGCGCCCCCCGCACCGCCTTTCGTATGGTTCCCGTGCCCTTGCCGTGGACTACTCTGACGGTAGAGAGGCCCTCCATGAAGGCATCGTTAAGGTAGCGGTCAAGCTTGAACAGGGCGTCCTCTACGTGCATACGCCTTAGATACACCTCCAGAATAGGGAACTGGCCGTCCCCCACGATGAAGGCGCTATGGCCGCAGCGAGGACATCGGGGATTGGCTTGAGCGGAGTTCTTTTTTAGGCGAAACTTCTTCCCGCAGGGTAGGCACTCATGTAGGTCAGTGGTTGCCATAATATTAAACTCAGCCTTTGTCAATAATCTCGGTATCTCTTCACCTGGAAGCGATACATGGTCACTGGCTCGTCGGGGTCTATGGCGGCCTTGATGCGGCACATACTAAGCTGCTGCTCCACGGTTTGCACCGCCTCCAGGTCCGGCAGGAGCACTCCTTTGCGGTCGCCCCTCTCCACCACCAGGCCGTACCTTTTTGGGTCTAGCTGTTGGATATCCTTCACTCGCTCCATCTCCCCCAGCACGTCCACCGTATAGGTGAGCTGGGATAGCTCTTTGGCGGTTATCTGGGGGAAGCGGAAATCGGAGGTGGCCGAGCCTATGGCGTTAGCCACCACCTCCTCGGCTATATTGGCCTTGGTAGGGCCGAAGGTTCCGATACAGCCCCTAAGCGCCTCTTCCTTCTTGATGGATACGAAGACTCCCGCCTTCTGCATCATCTCGGGGGTGAGGTTCTTAGGCGCTATTACCTTGCCTTCCCTGACATATGTTTCCACCGATTGGCGGGCCAGCCGTACCAGGGGATGAGGCTCGATGGCGGGCTCTTCCCTCCTTATAGCAAAGGAGGCGACAGGATAGCCCACCCCGAAGGGGCCTTCATAGGATAGGAGCCTGGGAACTACCGGCAGCCCCTTCAGGGCCCCCAGGAGAATGGTGATGGAGCGCAGGCCACATTCCCCCGCTCTCTCTATCATGGCCTGATCCAGATCAAGTAGGGCCTGTGCATCGTCCGAGGCCAGGGCCTGGGTAACCTTTTCGTCGAAGACCTTACCTATAGAGTCGTATCCCGCCGGCGCATCGGGCATGAGGCGGTGAGAAAGGTCACCGCTGGCTATCAAGGCCACCCTTTTGTTCAGCCTTTCCAGGGCCCTTTTTATGGCCTCGCCAAACTGGAGGTGGGTTTTCAGAGGCAGCCAGGAAAAGGAGAGGGGAACCAGGGGCAGGTCACGAATAACGTTAATCAGGAAATAGGCTGGCACCATCACTCCATGGTCCAGGTCGTATTGCTCTTTAGCCATAGATTGTAAGGGAATATTGGCGGCCTGCGCCTCTTCCTGGATGAGGGACACGATAGCTAAATCATTATCGAAGCTGTAATTGACATCCTGCGCCCCCCATTTATTGAGGGTGCCCTGGGAGGAGGGGGCGGTTAGAATACCCATGGTGTCACGGAAATAGATGCCGTGGGGGCTGATTATCAAGATCACATCGGGCCGATGCTCCTCCAGCTCTCGGGCTATAGACCCCATCGCCTCGATGCTCTTGGATACCTCCTTTTCCCTACCGCCGCCCACATCGGGAACCATGATGGGGGGGTGGGGGACGACGCATCCGTAAACCAACCCTGCCATGAGTTATCCACCCCCGAATCCTCTAGTCGGCCTTCCTTATCTAACGACTATGAACCTTGAGCCTCTAAAGCTAGTCTTAATCTTATGCCAATTATATCACAAGCCTAGAGACTCAAGAGGATTTTAGGGCATTGCGTAAGGTGTTTAACAGGGGCTCATCTTCCTCGGGCAGGACGGTGCGGGGGTCCAGCAGGAGTCTATCCTCCTCTATGCGGCCTATTACCGGAGGCTCGCCTTGACGTAGCCTTTGGGCCAGCCCATCTATGCTCTCTTCCCCCCTCGAGAGGGCCAGGAGCTTGGTGGGCAGGGTCTCACCGGGGAGGCTGCCACCCCCTATGGTCGATTCTCCAGTGATGATGGTAGCCCTCTCTCCCACTGCCTCGGCCCAGGCCAGAGCCCTTTGTTCTAGAGAGGAAAGGGGTGTAGTGATCATGCACCAAACCGGGATCTTACTGGGGGCCTCCTCTTTTATGTAGTGGAGGAGGGTGGCGGCCAGGGCGGCAAGGCAGAGCTTATCTATACGCAAAGCCCGGGTCAGGGGGTGTCTCTTGAGCTGGTTTATCCACTCCTCCTTGCCTATCACAATGCCTGCCTGAGGCCCACCCAGAAGCTTGTCGCCCGAAAAGAAGACCAGGTCCACTCCTCTGGCTATACTCTCTTGAGGGGTAGGCTCAGGGGCGAGTCCGAATTGGGTGGTATCCAATAAACAGCCGCTGCCCAGGTCGTAAAGGAGGACTATCTGAAGACTGCGGCCCAGGCTTATCAGCTCTTCCAGGCTGGGGGAGTAGGTAAAGCCCATTACCTTGAAATTGCTGGTGTGGACTTTTAATAAGGCAGCCGTTTTTTCACTGATGATCTGTTCATAATCTCCTATGTAAGTGCGATTGGTGGTCCCCACCTCTACCAGCTGGGCACCGCTCTGTCGCAGAACATCGGGTATGCGAAAACCTCCCCCTATCTCTACCGCCTCCCCCCTGGAGACCACCACCTCTCGATTCTCGGCCAGCGCCTTTAAAGCCAGGAGTATGGCGGAGGCGTTATTGTTCACCACCAAGGCTCCCTCCGCCCCGGTCAACTGGCAAAGCAGATGTTCAACATGCTCCATGCGATTCCCTCGTTCGCCTCCGAGCAGGTCGTATTCCAGGTTGCTATAGCCGGCGGCGGCCTGGTTTAGAGCCGTCATAGCCTCTTGGCTCAGGGGGGCCCGCCCTAAGTTGGTGTGCAGAATGACTCCTGTAGCGTTAATCACTGGCTGAGGGCCGGCTCGCCATAACAGTTCGGCGCTATGGCGAATATTTTGTAGAAGCTCTCTTAAGGGTGGGGAAGATTGGCCTGAGTGTATGGCTACCCGAGCCTTTTCGATCTCCTTGCGCACTAAGGCCAAAACAGCCTCCCGGGAATATTCTTCCGCTAGCTCCTTGATCTCTTGATGAGAGAGGACTTTATCCACGCTGGGCAGGTTGCGGAGATTGCTATCTATCTTAGACATGGCCTCTTTTCTTATATTCAATTTTAGCATATAGGTGAGGCCAAGTCGCCTTGACCCCTTCAGAGAGAGTTGTTACAATGGGCAAAGTGTTAAACTAATCGGGGTAAGGTAAGTAAATCCTGAAAGAAACAGATGATAGTTATAGGCCTAACGGGGGGCATTGGAAGCGGTAAAACCACCGTATCCCAGATCCTCTCCAATATGGGCGCAGTGGTCTTGGATGCCGACAAGATAGGCCATGAGCTCTATTCGCCCCACACTGAGACTTGGCATCTGGTAGTGGGCGCTTTCGGTGAGGATATCCTCCAACCCAGCGGCGAGATCGACCGAAGAAAACTGGGGAAAGTCGTATTTAGCGATCCTCGGGCTCTAGCTAGGCTCAACCGAATCATGCACCCTCGTATGTATGATATAGTGAAAGAAAAGATAGAGGATGAGGGAAGGAAGGGGACAAAGGTGATGGTGGTGGAGGCGGCAATACTCCTGGAGGCCCATTGGACTCCCTTGGTGGATCAAGTTTGGGTTGTCCAGGCACCCGAGGATGTGGTAATCCAAAGACTCAGGGATAAGAATGGCTTTAGCGAGGAGCAGGCCAGGAATCGTATTCGTTCTCAGCTATCTCCTCAAGAGAGAGCCAAACAGGCAGATGTGATAATAAACAACGATGGAGACCTGTCAGCGGTTCGTTCCAATGTGGAAGCGCTGTGGGAGAAACACATTAAAGTGAAAGGACTAGTGTAGAGATGCCCCCCGATGCCGTAAAAACAGTCTATCGAGAGTATTTAGCGGAAGAGTATGTATTAAGGGAGGAACCCTATTATCTACCGGTGGCCGACGAGGTTGAGGTATTTACCGTTGCCTATGAGCAGAAGATACCGGTGCTCTTTAAAGGCCCCACCGGCTGCGGCAAAACCCGCTTCATAGAATATATGGCCTACAAGTTTGGCCGCTCTCTCACCGTAGCGAAACGCAAAAACAAGGGAGCGCAGGGAGAATCCCCTTCAGACAATCACAGTGTTCCCCTGGTTACCATCGCCTGTCATGAGGATCTCACCGCCAGCGATCTGGTGGGTAGATATCTTTTAGAGGGAGACAGCACCAAGTGGATCGACGGCCCCTTGACCAGGGCAGTGAAGAGCGGCGCTATCTGTTATCTAGACGAGATTGTGGAAGCCCGAAAAGACACCACTGTGCTCATTCATCCCCTCACCGATCATCGACGCATCCTCCCTGTGGAGAAGAAGGGGCAGCTGCTAGAGGCCCACGATGGCTTCCTTCTGGTGATCTCTTATAACCCCGGCTATCAGAGCGCCCTAAAAGATATTAAACACAGCACTCGTCAGAGGTTCATCGCCATCGAGTTTAATTACCCTCCTCGGGAGCTGGAAAAGGAGATAATCCGCCACGAAAGCGGGGTTTCCCTAGATATCGCCGCCCAATTAGCTAAGCTAGGGGAGAAGGTTAGAAACCTCAAGGAGCATGGGCTGCAAGAAGGGGTGAGCACCCGATTGCTAATTTACGCTGGCAGGCTTATCGAGAAGGGGATAACCCCCAGGCGCGCCTGTCAAGTGGCGGTGGTTTGGGCCCTCTCCGATGAAAGCGAGGTTCAGCGAAGCATCGAAGAGGTGGTCTCCAGCATCTTTGAATAAAAGGGAAATGGGGAAAGTTTTAGTCAAACCCACCTTAGAGGAAATTAGTGATATCTTATCCAAAAGGGTTAAGGTTGCTATACATAAACCCGGCCTGACCCCTGCTGGCGTTCTCTTACTCTTATTTGATAAAGAGGGAGAATATCACCTTATTTTCAACCGCAGGACCCACATGGTGGAGCATCATAAAGGGGAGATCTCCTTTCCCGGTGGGGCCAAGAATGATGAAGATAAAACCCTCCTGGATACTGCCAGTAGAGAGACCTATGAGGAGATGGGAATCTGTAGGGAGGATGTGAGAATCCTGGGGGAGTTGGACGACCAACTAACTCATTCGTCCGGCTTCTGCATCACCCCCTTTGTGGGGGCCTTACCCTATCCTTATCCCTATCAGGTGAACCCTGTGGAGATAGACGAGGTGTTGGAGGTCCCCCTGCCCTTCTTCCTGGACGAGGGGAACTGCAAGGAGGAGCAGATTATCTGGGAAGGCATGCCCCGCACCGTATACCATTATGATTACAACGGTAACGTTATATACGGAGTTACTGCCTTTATAACGCGACAGTTTTTGCATTTGGTCTTCGGGCATTGAGGTAAGGCATGACCAAATCCAGAGGCAATCCATCCTCCATCTACCAGGAGCTGCAACCTTTCCCTGGGACGGTGTCCGATGAATTTCACAAAGCTGTGAGGCTGCTGGAGCCTATCTTCTCCAAGAACGAGATTTCCCTCTGGGCTGACGAAGGGTTGGCCATAGCTAAACACTCCTTCCGCTCTTGGGAGGCGGCCACCGAATATTTTAGGGTGACCCCTCAGGTAGCCCAGGGACTCTCCTTCTACCACATACTCCATTGGGCCAAATGGGGCAGGATGCTCTCCCAATACTCCGCCATTCTTGCCGGGGCCTATTTCCGTTCCAGCCCGGAGACCCTAGCTTATCTGGCTCCTCATCAGATAAAGAGGTGGGCCTTTCTGGGCAAAGGCCTGTATCGAGGTACTTGGAAATCGGGATCCCTGGCCTCAGGATTTTTCGAGCTAAGTCCCAGGTTGCTGAGGCATTTAAAGTTTGACGAATTGGAGAGCTTTGTCCTCTTTGTGGATTCCCTGGCCCAGAAATCCTATGACCTGGCTACAGAGTGTATGGAGATGGCCGACAAGGTATTCCCCGAGATAGACAAACAGGATAGAAAGGCCTTTCTATCCTTAACCTCCCTAATTACAGAGAGTAATTGGCAGGACGCTAAGGCTTGCTTTGAAGACGGAGCCAGATGTCTGGAGCAGGTCGAAAGGGAGGAGAGAGGGCGTTTCATTGCTCTGGCTACCAAATTCGCCCAGAAGGGTGGAATCAATATTCATCCCTTCCTGATGGAATGCTCCAGAGCCCTCAGCGAGCTGAACCAAGAGCTCCAGACCCACCTTCTGCGCTTATCCGAGAAGCTTCTTGCTCATTCCACTACGGCGGTTATCGAATTTCTGAAGAGCAGCCCTACGGTGTTGGCCAAGCTTAACTCAGGACAATTGGATCTCTGGTTCGAAGAGGGGATGGACATTCTTAGAGATAACGAGGAGGGAGGTATCGCCTATTTCCGCCTGGAGTCCTCTAGAGGGTTGAACGTTTTGAGCAAATTGTCCGTAGGGGTGGAGCTGGAACAGATAAAAGAGGTCCTTAGGATGTATGCCCGCGCCCTTGTGGGCTCCGATATTCAGATCCTTTCTACCGAGGAGCTTAAGGATAAAGGCATCGGATGGGTCTCCATCGAGATGGCCACCACTGAAGGAACCACGGTGTATCTGCCTATCTTCATCGATAAGTACGAAAGGAAGGAGGAGAACTTCGCCTGGTATAAAGTGGTAGGCACTCATCAATTGGCCCATCTGGAATTTGGAAGCTTCGGGTATTCCTTTGATAAAGAGGCCACCTTCTTCCCCAATCTGCGCCGTAAAATGGTGGATTCACCGGCAGGAGGGGATGGCTCTGTTACGCAACTGGAGAAGTTCTTCGATCTCTTTTCCGACAGAAGATTGGCCTATGACATCTTTACTATAGTGGAGGACAGTCGCCTAGACTCTATTGTGAAACGGGAATATAAAGGCATAAGGAGCATCTACGAGAAGATCCAAAAAGGCGCTTTAGCCCACCGGCCTCCCATTCAGTCCCTCCCTTTGAGGGAGGCCATCATGGAACTCCTCATCAGGATTAGCCTGGACAGCTTAGATGACCTTTATGTGCCTACGGAGATACGTAGCCAGGTGAATGAGGTGACCAGCGTTGCCAGGACCGTCCAGGTCGTTGGCGCCACGGTGGAGGACTCGGCAGAGGCAACCGTCCGACTCTACGAGATATTATCTAAGATCCCCAATGTTCTCAGGCCTCCGGAGGAGTGGGAAAATCTCGATCTGGAGGAGGAACTCCCTACTCCCCAGATGGCCCAGAGGTCGGCTCAGGCCACCAGCGGTGCCTCAGGCAGCGATATAACCCTGTCCCTGAGTGGGGCAGAGGGTCAGGAGTCGCCCTACTCGCCTCCCCAGCAGGTGGAATACCGGGGTGATTTCAAGCCAGAGCTGGTCCAGCTACTGAGCAAGCTGAGGGAGCCTCAGACTCAGGATGACGCCTCCGGCTCCTCTCCTTTGTCCCAGGAGATGTTGCAGGAGCTCCTGGAAAAGAGCGTGGAAATAGATCTGCAAGATGTATCCGAGGGCGACATCCCTGCAACCGCGGGGCTCTTTGCCAACAACCTCTTAAGCGAAGCTAAACAGAAGCAAACCCCCTCGCCGGAAGCGGGTCAGGGACAGCATCAGATAGATACCACCGCGGCCCAGGGAGGACCTCTTCAGGGCGATGACTCCGTGGCCTTTCTCTACGATGAGTGGGATTTCCGTGCCGGCGATTATAAGCCCAGATGGTGCTGTGTCCGGGAGCGAACTATAGAAGAGGGCACTACCAATTTCTATGACAAGACTCTGGAAGAAAATGCCATTCTGCTACACCAGATAAGACGACAGTTTGAGCTTTTGGCCCCTGAGTTTCTCAAGAAGGTGAAGAGATTACCCGACGGCGAGGATTTTGATTTGGATGCCCTCATAGAGGCCTTAGTGGACAAAAAGATGGGAGTAAGCCCTTCGGAGAAGTTTTACTGGAGGAAGAATAAGGCTCAGCGGGATGTTTCGGTGGTGTTTCTCCTGGATATGAGCGCCTCCACCGCCGAGGCCATAGAGGAGTCCAGCAGGCCCTCGGAGGACTGGGACCCCCCGGATGACCCTCGCCAGTATCTCAACTGGCTTAAGGCACGGCGGGAGGAGGGGACTCGCCGCAGCTACAAGCGCATCATCGATGTGGAGAAGGAGAGCGCCGTTCTCTTGATAAGGGCCCTGGAGACCATAGGGGACGCCTATGGAATTTACGGCTTCTCTGGATACGGTCGGGAGAACGTGGAGTTCTATGTCATCAAGGACATCTTCGAGGAGTTCTCCGACAAGGTGAAGCGAAGGATAGATAGGATTAATCCCCTGCACGCCACCAGGATGGGGCCGGCCATTAGACACGCCACCTATAAGCTGGAGAAGCAGGACTCCCGCACTAAGGTCCTATTCCTCATCAGCGATGGCCGCCCTCAGGATAGGGGATACAGCAGGGAGGGTGTGGAGAAGGAGTACGCCGTCCACGACACCAAGATGGCTCTGACGGAGTCCAAACGCAAGGGCATCATCCCCTTCTGCCTGACGGTGGACAAGGGCAGACACGATTACATGAAGACCATGTGCCAGGACATGGGCTACGAGGTGCTCTCCAACATCAAGGCTCTCCCCAAACGCCTCCCCATCCTCTACCGCCAGCTCACCGTGTGAAGTTAGCTTTTTGCGCTTCTTATCAATACTAGTGAGTTAAGTTTTAGAGAATCGAGCAGCAGTTTAACTTGTTTCCCTTTTGTCTCCAAAAGAAAGTAAAATGGGGTCGTCGAAAAACAGGATGGTGGGAGTAGGTATTGAGATGGTGCCAGACGAATTCAAGAGGCAACTGGATGAGTTGAGCACGGTTATCCTCGACGGCATCATTTACTTTACAGTATGGGATGGCCTTATGGTCGAAAGTGATGAAGCGGCTCAGGCGCTGAACCGCTACCGGGGCCTGTTCCTGCCCGCACGTAACGCCCTGCTGTGGATGGCACTCCTGCAGTTAGCCAAGGTCTTTGACCGTGACCCTAGGACGGTAAGTTTCAGAAACCTGATCTCCGCGGCAAAAGAAAACCGAGAAGACCTTACCCCACATGCTACGGAAGAGGACTTAAATCAGATCCAGCAACAGGTTGATGACAATGAGGCCTTATTAGAGCGGCTGAAGCGTCTACGTGACCAGCGCATTGCGCATCATGACTCAACTACATCTGGGGACAGAACGGTGCTCTTCGGAGAGCTACAGCGACTTGTCGAAGAGATCAAGTCCATGTACAACTCATTACGCCGTGGCCATGACCGTGCTTGCATTGCTTTCGATGTCCCGATTGGTGATGCTGAGCGGCATACTTCTGAGGTGGTGCGCATCATGTGTGAAGATAGAGATTAAGCCATACGGCGCCCCAGAGAAGCAAATACGACCTAGAGCCGTCCGATATGTTCCATATATCTCTACCTTTGGGCACTCACATGTATCGTTGCCCCAGGTTCTTTAAGCTAGTAAGCGCTAAGAGGGCTTACTTAAGCTGATAGATCCTCTTTCCCTAAATAGACTGTAGCAACCGCTGGGTCTCGAAGAGGGCGGCCAGGGCGGCGCGGCGCTTGACATCGGGGCGG
>JAZGDP010000254.1:0-11432 GCA_036477885.1 Dehalococcoidia bacterium | reverse complement strand
GTAGTGGGGATCCAGCGCTCCTCTCTCGCCGGACGTCTAGAGGCGTGGGCACCCTGGCCGGGTATCCTCTCGGTTCCGTGACTGGTCTCTCTAGTTGGCCGACTTGCCGTAGCCATCATAGCTTCCTTCTAGTCTCTAGAGTGTTCCTTCAGGGCGACCCTGGTTAACCTCCGCTGGGCGGTAACTCCAGAAGGACCAGTTCTATCTCCGTCTCGCTCAACTCGGGTGCTCCCGTCGACTATGGGGAGGATTCCCACCCGCTTTTCGAACATATCCTGCGGTTCGAATTATCGCTGAATGGGCGCTGCTCCCACAGGCTCCACCGTGCAGGTGCACCGCTTCATCCCTGGATCTAGGAAACGCTGGATGGCCTCCAGGTCGTTCGCCTCCACCAGGTACCAGATAATGTGATGGGTTCACGCCCCCCAGCGCCCTTTCAGGGTAACCCCTTCGGCATTCCTATTTATGAGGACATCTGCACCGCCCACGTCCTTGGGACAAGCCTCCGGGGTATGTGCCTGAGTGATCATAAACAGCATGGCCTTCCTCCTTTGGTTAATGTCCGTAGTTACAGTTGGTTAGACAGGCAACTGCCAAACCAACAACGGTTACCCGACTGCCTTGTGCTCAATCCGGTATGACTATCGTGCCCAAGGCAGTACCTTTAGTATCTCTGCTGCTTGGGGCCCGGGTAGATGCCGTCCTGTGTATAGGTTTCCCGTATTTCTGCTCTAAAAGGTGGTTTGCAGTGGTTTGATACTTTTGTTACCTATGACAAGCGGAGTCTAAACATTTTTGTACCAATGCACATGATTAAGTTGCATCATTTCCCCTAGGTAAAATTCATCATTTGTGGAAGGGACTCGGCAAGTCCGTTTGTCGGTGACAGAGGGGTTCCATTTCGAGAAAAAAGCTCCCGGGAAAAGAAACCTTATTGACGCTTGTAAAGAGAAAAGGGCAGCAAAAAAGGTCAAGTAAGTTAAATATGCGGCATCTTGGGCCGGAGCTATCAACGTAAGAGTGATTAGAGGCTTGTCTCACGGAGGTCAAGAGATGATGCCAAGAATCTTTATACACAAAGCTCAGGACGAGGAGGGGAGAGCAATCATCAGCCAGACCAAGAGGGAAATAAACCCAAAACTCGGCTTACAGGTTTCCCCAGCCTGATGCTCACCTTGGCGGTGTTCGGTATAAACATGCTGGGGGACACTCTCAGGGATCTCCTGGCCCCCTGCCTCCGAGGGCCCAAAGGCGCTCACTTCAAGTAGTGCAAAGGCTCCTCCTCCAATATCTATATAGTTAGCCTTGACGCTCCTCCACCTCCACCTTATCATCGTATATATGGATGCCGAACCTATAAACCCTAAGGACGTACTGGCAGGGCTAAACACTCAGTTCATCGGCCGCCATATCCTTCACTTCGATAGCATCTCCACCACCATGGATGCGGCTCACAAGGCGGCCAAGGAAGGGGTCGTTGAGGGCACCATCGTTTTGGCCGAGGAGCAGACGGCGGGGAGGGGAAGGTTCGGCCGATCCTGGATAACCCCCAAGGGAAGTACCATAGCCATCTCCGTCGTTCTCCGCCCCCACCTGCCTCACCTATCCAAGCTGAACATGGTGGCCTCCCTGGCAGTGGTGCGCAGCATAAAGTCGGCGACCTACCTTAAACCTCTAATAAAATGGCCCAATGATGTCCTTATTCAAGGGAGAAAGGTCTCTGGCATGCTCATAGATAGCTCCATGAGGGGTGCAGAGGTGGAGTATGCCATTGTGGGCATAGGCATAAACGTGAATCTGGATGTGACTCGTTTTGCCGAGATCTCCTCCATTGCTACCAGCCTTTCCTCTCAACTGGGCAGGGAGGTATCACGCCTTAGGGTTTTGCAGCATCTGTTGAGAGAGATGGAGGAGCTGTATTTGATGGTGCGCCGCAATGAGCCTGTCCATGAAGAATGGCAGAAATATCTGGAGACCCTGGGTAAGGAGATAGAGGTCAGGTGGGGAGGGGATGAGAAGGCTCGAGCCGACAAGGGCTATGCCGAGGCGGTGGATGAGAATGGCAACCTTCTCCTGAGGCGCTCCGATGGCAGCCTGGTTACCGTGGTGGCGGGAGAGGTGACCTTACGCTCATAACGCATGCCTGGCTTGCTCTGCTACTCATGGCCGTTGAATGTGAAAGGGGATTGATGTAGAATTAACGGCGTCTTTGTTTAGGATTGGAGCGGAGACAAGCCATGAGCTTAGAGAGATTGAAGGGAACGCAAGACCTATTGGGAAGCGCTCATGCCTCCCATCGGGCCATTCAGGAGGCTCTACAGGCCTTCCTGGCCTCTTATGGCTATGAGGCTATCGATACGCCCATCTTGGAGCTTACCGAGCTTTACTTGAGAAAGTCGGGGGGCGAGCTGACCTCCAGGCTTTATGCCTTTACCGATCAGGGAGGGCATCAGATAAGTCTGCGCCCTGAGTTTACTGCCTCGGTCATAAGGGCGTACCTCCAGGATAGGGAGAAGAGCCCTCTTCCTTTACGATGGCAATATTCGGGGCCTGTTTTTAGATACGAGCCTCTTCAAGACAGTCAATATCGCCAGTTCACTCAGCTAGGGGCGGAGCTCCTGGGTGCCGGAGGCCCTAGGGCCGACGCCGAGATTATTTCCCTGGCCTGTAAGGGCCTCCAAGAGGTGGGGATCTCGTCTTCCAGACTGGTTATAGGCCATGCGGGGCCCTTCTTGCATCTACTGGAAGGCCTGGGGCTTTCGGGGCGGGTCAAGGCGTTTCTCATCGGCAGCTTGGGCCAGATCAGCCGAGGAGACGAAAGCCTAGAGAGCCTCAGAGAGCGAGGTAGAAAACTAAACCTCTTCGGGGAGGTAGGGGAGAAGGGATACTTGGAGGACTTGGTGGGTGAGCTGGGCGAGGAGGAGGCTAGAGCCGTCATCCAGGGACTGCTGCGGGGTGAGGGTAACGAGGTTACGGGAGGTCGCGACCCAGAGGAGATTGTGAGCAGATTCATACGGAAAATGAGGGGTGGGGACGATCCCGCTAAGGTGGAGAGAGGGCTCCTTCTGACCTCTAAGCTCAGTCAAACCCGAGGCCAGCCATCCAAGGCTCTATCTGGAGCGAAAGAGGTGTTGAAAGAGCTAGATTTCGACCTTGCGGCGTTGGAAAGTTTGGAGAGGGTCCTCGACCTGTTGAAGGATAACGATCTGGGAGACGTAGACGTGAGTCTGGACTTCGGCTTGGCCCGGGACATAGCTTATTATACAGGCATGGTCTTCGAGATCTATCACCATTCAGCCATGGGTGAACTCCGCCTATGCGGTGGTGGTCGCTATGACGGACTGGTGAAGGCCCTGGGAGCCAAGGAGGATACCCCCGCTTTAGGGTTCGCTTATGGAGTAGAACTTATGCAGCAGGCTCTGGAGGGACTAAAACAGTCCCCAGCAAGTAACATAGCCTCTAATATAGCCGCCCTCGTTGTTCCCACCAGCGCAAAAGCCTATACCCAGGCCTTGAGGGTGGCGGATGAAATGCGTAAAGGGGGACAGCGGGTGGAGATGGAGGTGTGCGACTTTACCATCGAGGAGAGCATACTTTACGCTAAAAGAAAGGGGATAGCCACGGTGAGGATGGTGGATGAGAAGGGGTTTATTGCAGAACACGAGGTGGAAGGGCATGTTAAGGCTCGCTCTACCCAGTAACGTAGAATGGCAAGAGCCCACTCTAACCTTTCTCGAGTCCTGTGGCCTCCCGGTGGAGCGTCTCGATGTCAGGCGTTACACCGCAGCTATCCGCTCTCTACCGGGGGCTAACGTCCTCTTCCAGCGGGTTGCCGATATCCCTCTCAAGGTGGAGGAGGGGAGGGCGGATCTGGGGATAGCGGGGCTCGACCGCTACCGAGAGAGCCACAGGGAGGATGGCGACGGCATAATCTTAATAGAGGATTTGGGGTTTCAGAGGTGCGAGCTGGTGATAGGTGTGCCGGATTCGTGGATAGATGTGTCTAGCTTAGCGGATCTGGTGGATCTATCCCTAGAGTTTCGGGAACAGGGTAAACAGCTGCGGGCAGCCACCAAATATCCTCGATTGGTTCAGCAATTTTTCCTCGCCAGAGACCTGAGGAACTTTACCCTGGTGGAGGCGGCAGGGGCCATGGAAGCGGCACCGGCCATGGGGTATGCCGATATCATCGCCGATATATCCTCCAGCGGCACCACCCTCCGAGAGAATCGACTGAAAACCTTGACCGATGGCACCATCTTGACCTCCCAGGCCTGCCTAATTGCCAATAAAGGGCTGGTGGCTCAAGAATCGGGGAAGTTAAGCTTAATAAAGACCATCCTTGAATTTATCGAGGCACGGTTGATGGCGAACCTTTATTACAGCGTCACCGCCAACTTAAAGGGGGAAACGGCGGAGGAGGTAGCACAAAATATAACCTCAAATCCCAAGGTATCGGGAATGCAGGGACCTACCATAGCCAAGGTTTACAGCAAAGGAGCCGACGGAGGCTCGTGGTACGCCGCCACGGTGGTGGTGGAGAGGGATAAGGTGATGGAGGTAGTGGAGTATCTGCGCCGTATAGGAGGCAACGGCATCACTGTTTCCCCTATGAGCTACGTCTTTGAAGATACATGTCGCTCTTACCAGAGGCTTCTCTCTGAGATAGCTAAAGGTGAGGATGACTAAGAAGGTCAGGCATGAAGGCACAACCCCAGGCTTCAAGAAGACTCAGTCTACGTCTAATATATGGCGTGAGCGATGCTAAAAGAATTCTGCGCAGGCCCTCGCCTTTAGATCCCGGTGAAATGCCCCCGTCCCTCAGGGAGAAAATAAAGGACGTGTTCGGCCGTGCTCTCACCGTTACAGAGGTGGTGAATTACATACTTCAGGAGGTCCAAGCTAAGGGTGATGAAGCCCTTCTGAAGCTCACTGAGCGTATAGACGGTGTTAAACTCGTTGCCCTGGAGGTCAGTAAGGGCGAGCTTGAAGAGGCGTCCCAAAGGGTTGATGAATCCCTCTTGGATGCCTTGAGGACAGCGGCAGACCGCATTCGCCTCTTCCACCGGCGGGCTAGCGAAAAGGGCATGAAGAGTTTTCGAGGGGACGGCCTAGGTCAGTTAGTTCGCCCTCTGGATAGGGTAGGGATATACGTCCCAGGGGGCACCGCTCTCTATCCCTCCACGGTGCTCATGGCCGCCATTCCCGCCAGAGTGGCAGGGGTTAGAGAGGTGGTCCTCGCCACCCCTCCCCAAAGGGACGGCACAATCCATCCTTTAGTCCTGGCGGCGGCCCAGCTGGCCAAAGTGGACAGGATATTTAAGATAGGGGGCGCTCAAGCCATCGTGGCCTTAGCTTTGGGCACCGCAAGCGTCCCCCGGGTGGATAAAATCTGCGGGCCGGGCAATATATTTGTTCAGGAGGCCAAGCGGAGGGTCTATGGGGCTGTGGACATCGATGCCTTTCAAGGCCCCTCGGAGGCGGTAATCATCGCCGATGACGAGGCAGACCCCGTGCTATGTGCCGCCGACCTGCTGGCCCAGGCGGAGCACGACCCCCTCTCGGCATCCATCCTCATTACCACCTCATCGACCTTGGCAGATGAAGTGCAGAGAGAGGCCGAGAAGCAACTGCGGGATATAGAGCGGCAGGAGATTGCACAGGAGGCTCTAGAGAGAAATGGAGCCGTTGTCGTGGTGAGCTCTTTAGAGGAGGCTATAGACCTGGCTAATTCCTATGCCCCAGAACACCTGTGCCTGATGGTGCGAGACCCCGAGCAATATCTAAGTCGAATATCTAATGCCGGCGCCATATTCCTGGGAGAAAGCTCGTCCCACGTTATGGGGGATTATATAGCTGGCCCCAGCCATGTTTTGCCTACGGGGGGCACCGCTCGCTTCAGCTCCCCCCTGAGCGTGCATGACTTCCTCAAAGTTACCAGCCTGGTGGCCCTAACTGAAGAAGAGACGAAAGCCCTGGCCCCTAAAGTTGCAACCATAGCCCGAGCCGAGAAGCTTATCGCCCACGCCAGGGCGGTGGAGCTGAGGTTGTCTTCTTCTCAGGAGGCTTCGGATAGAAAAAGGCAGGGTTGATCGTCATGGCTGCATCGAATCTAAAGCAAAAGATTGAGAAACTCATGAGACGCCACCTGGCCCAGGCAGTGGGGTACCAACCTATCGAGCCCCTGGAAATCCTGCGGGAGGACGCCGGGATACCTGTAGAAGGGGTGGTGAAATTAGATGGCAATGAGAATCCCTATGGCCCTTCGCCTAGGGTAGCCAAGGCCCTGGCCAAGTATCCCTTCTATAACATTTACCCTGACCCCCAGCAGCGGCAGATGCGTAAGGCTCTGGAGGAATACGTTGGCATAGGGGCTGAGCATATTGTGGCGGGCAGCGGCAGCGACGAGCTTATAGACCTATTGTTGCGACTCTTCCTCGAGCCCGGCGATGAGGTCATCATCTGCGAGCCCACCTTCGGCATGTACCACTTCTCCACTGAGGTGTGCGGTGGCAGGGTCAAGGATGTGCCCAGAGATGCTCTCTATGATATGGATGTGGCTGCGGTGAAAAGAGGGGTGGGTAGCAATACGAAGGTTATATTCATAACTAACCCCAATAATCCCACGGGAAATGTCACCGAGGAGCAGGCGATTTTAGAGCTGTTGGATACTGGTCGGCTGGTAGTGGTGGATGAAGCCTATTACGAGTTCTGCAAGGCAACAGTGGCTCCCTTGGTTCCCAAATACGAAAACCTTGTGGTGTTACGCACCTTCAGCAAGTGGGCCGGCCTGGCGGGATTGCGACTGGGCTATGGCATTTTCCCCCTAAAGATAGCCCAGTATCTTTTGAAGATAAAACCGCCTTACAATATAAATGCAGCGGCTCAGGTGGCTGCTCTGGAATCTTTGAAGGATACCGACTACCTTTTGGGGACGGTTGAGGCCATCGTCGCCGAAAGGGAGCGGCTGTATGTTAAGCTGAAAGAGGTGGGGTTTCTGAAGCCTTGTCCATCCAGGGGCAACTTCATCCTGTGTGCGGTTTTGGAAGGAGATGCCCTGGATGTTCACCGGCGTCTGAGAGAACGAGGGATATCCGTGCGGTATTTCGATAGGCCATCCTTGCGCAGCTTCATCCGCATAAGCGTGGGAAAGCCAGAGCACACCGACATTCTAATAGAAGCCTTAAGGGATATAGGAGAGAAGATTCATGGCTGAGCGAAGGGCCACCATTAGTAGGGATACCCGGGAGACCAAAGTATCGGTAGAACTAAACGTAGATGGCACAGGGAAGTACGAGGTGAACACTGGCATCACCATGCTAGACCATCTCCTGAGTCAGTTGGCGCGCCACGGCGCCTTCGATCTCAAGGTCTCGGCCACCGCCGAGATGGACCCCGACGGCCACCACGTTACCGAGGATGTAGCTATAGCCCTAGGCAAAGCCTTTCGAGAGGCTCTGGGCGATAGGAAGGGGATAGTCAGAATGGGTCATGCCCTGGTGCCACTGGACGAGGCTCTGGCTATGGTGGTGGTGGATATAGGGGGTAGAAGCTACGCCGTGGTGGAGGCTGACTTCCAGAACGAAAAGATAGGAGACCTGGAGCCAGACCTGGCTCGCCATTTCCTGGAGACCTTGGCCTTAGAGGCTCAGATGAACCTTCACGCCAAGCTGCTCAGCGGCATCAACGACCACCACAAAATAGAGGCCCTCTTCAAAGCCCTGGCCAGAGCCCTGGATGCCGCAACGGCTATTGACGAGCGAATAAAGGGAGAGGTACCTAGCACCAAAGGTATTATTGGCTCTTAGGATTTAGTCTAAAAGTAATCTCATCATTCCCCCCTTTTACACCGCTGCATTGCCTCTCAAAGCCTCCCTTCATCACTGTCCAATATAACTCGCCTTCAGGGAAGGCGTAATGGGGTGGGTTAGGGAGGGAAGATAGCACAGGCATTGGCGGCGCCCTCCAGAAAGCCTATTCAGAAGGAGGCATATCCCTCAAACAGTCCAATCCCTTAACGCTTTTTATCCCACCCACCCGCCCCGGAGCGCCGCTCCGGCGGCCAGCAGAAGAACCACAGCTTCTCGGGGGTGTTCCAGCGGGGGGAAATCCCCTGCCTGGAGATAAGAGACAGTGTCCCTTTTATCAAAACACCGGGGGTGGGAAAACGAGTCTTGCGTTAGCCCGGAAATACTTCAGCCAAACAATGAAGTGGTTAACTGGACTTGGCATTAGGGGATAGTTGCTCCAATTCGTATCGGAAGTTCTCAATGACCGGATTGGCCAGGAGCTCCTTTCCCATTCTCCGTATCTGCTCCTCGGCCTTTTTCGGGTCCTCCTCCTCCAGTTGTAGCTCCATGTATTTCCCTGCCCGCACGCTCTTTACCTTATCAAATCCCAGGGCATGAAGGCCCCCCTTTATGGTGAGGCCCTGGGGATCATTAACAGTGGGCTTCAGGGTTACGTACACTCTTGCTAGGAACATGGGAGCACAAGGGAGCGGGACTCGTCGGTTTGCTCTGGGCCTCTACCTATGTGGCCATTTATGAAGCTGGAGATCCTGCTCTTATCGACGGTATCGAGCTTGTCTATCCATCCCCAGGCGGTCAGGGCGATAGCGTTGGTGCTCAAATTGGGATAAGGGGCCAGGATCACCCTGTTTTCGTACTGCCCTACTATCTCTTTTAGCTGGTCGACCATGTCAGGGGTGGCCAGTGAGTTATACTGCACCATTATTCCCCCGTGCTCCAGATTGTGCACCTGTACCTCATCGGCAATGGATTGGTCATGGCATCCCCAAGGAGCGACCCTATTATAATGAACTCCTGAGGTGGGAGGAGTGCTGCTGTAGGTGCCTCTCTCACCCTCCGGGATATGTCGACGGTCACCGGGAGTAACTCTAGTGCCAGCCTGGGTGTCCCCAGTGGTGGTGGTGTCCCCAGACTGGTCCTGAGTTGTCCCAGTGGTGTCCGTTACCTCCTCTTCGGCGGGGCCGGAAAGGGAGGGAAGGACGAGGACGAGGATTAGCAGAAACGCCACCCCCAGCATTATGGGCATCTTATACTGCTGCCAGATACCGCCCAAGGGGGATTGGGGAGGGGGGCCTCCCCGCCTCGGTCCCCCTAGTCGTCGAAGGGGTTCTCTCTGTGGTCTCTCTCTTTTGTCGCCCTTTTCTTCCCTTTTGTCATTGGCCATAATTCAAGCCCTTTTCTCATTATTTAATCAAAAACCAGTTGCCCACCCCTTATTTCTACTTCAAATAGTTGCTCCTGTCAACCTGAAATAGGCCTCTTTGTAGCGTTCCGAGGTCTTGGAAACTATATCTGGTGGAAGGGCAGGGGCGGGTGGTTCCTTATTCCAGCGAGATTGGATCAACCAGTCCCGCACGAACTGCTTGTCGAAATTAGGCTGGGGGCGTCCTATCTCATATCTCTCGGCGTCCCAGAACCGGCTGGAATCGGGCGTTAGGAGCTCGTCTATGAGAATAACCTCTCCATCCAGCAGGCCGAACTCCATCTTGGTGTCGGCAAGGATGATGCCTTTAGTTAAGGCGTATTCGTTAGCGTAATTGTAAATGGCCATGGTTATCTCCCTGAGCTTCGAGGTGAGATCCTGCCCGATGAGGGTTCCCATCTCCTCGATGGTCATGTTCTCATCGTGGCCGGTGGTGGCCTTGGTGGTGGGGGTGAATAATGGCTCCGGCAGCTTTTCGCTCTCCCTCAGCCCCTTCTTCATGGGTTTGCCCCCTATGGTGCCTTTTTCGGTGTACTCCGCCCACGCTGAGCCGGCCAAATAACCCCTAACTATACACTCTACGTCTATTCGCTTAGCTTTCTTAACCACCATGGCCCGCTGCGCTACGTCTTGAGGCAAAGAGGTCAGCAAGGATAAGTCTCCGTCCTCGTCAAACTCCTTGAAGTCATAGGCCATGGCGATGAAGTGGTTGGGCACCAGGGAAGCGGTCTTCCCGAACCAGAAGGCGGAAAGCTTCGCCAGCACGATGCCTTTATCGGGGATGCCGGTGGGCAAAACCACATCGAAGGCGGAGATGCGGTCGGTGGCCACCATGAGGAGATGGCCTCCTAGCTCATAGGTATCCCTGACCTTACCTCTGTAGTAGAGGTTAGGGAGGTTCGTCTCCAACACAAGGGTCATCTATGTTCCTCCCTTAAGATTTGTCCAGACCTACTCGTTGGAAGATCTGGTCGACGTATCTCAGGAAATAGCGGTAATCGAATAGGGCATCCAGCTCCTCTTGAGAGAGGTGCTGTGTTACCTGAGGGTCTGCCTTAAGCAAATTGCGGAAATCCTCTCTATCCCTCCAGGCCTTCATTGCATTTTCTTGTACTATCTCGTAGGCCACCTGACGGCTTAGGCCCTTCTCGATGAGGGCGAGGAGGACCCGCTGGGAGAATATCAAACCCTTGGTAACCTCCAGATTTTCCTTCATGCGCTCGGGATAGACCTGAAGGCCTCGCATCACCGAGGTGAAGATGTCCAGGCTGTAGTCCAGGGCAAGGCAGGCGTCGGGCAGGATGATTCGTTCGGTGGAGGAGTGGCTTATGTCTCGCTCGTGCCACAGGGCCACGTTCTCCAGGGCGGTGAGAGAGTAGCTGCGAATGAGTCTTGCCAGCCCACAGATGCGCTCGCACAGCACCGGATTGCGCTTGTGGGGCATGGCCGAGGAGCCGGTCTGCCCCTCCCCAAAGGGCTCCTCCACCTCCAGGATCTCCGTTCGCTGCAGGCTGCGAATCTCTGTGGCGAACTTCTCCAGGGAGGCGGCAATTAAGGCCAGGGTGGAGAGAAACTGGGCGTGGATATCCCGCTGAATGATTTGAGTAGATATGGGAGCCGGCTTAAGCCCCAGCTTAGCGCATGCCTTCTCCTCTACCTCTGGGGGCACCGAGGCGAAGGTGCCCACTACCCCCGAGATCTTGCCCACCGATGCCACCCTCTTGGCCTCGGATAAACGATCAGTATTCCTATTCATTTCGTCCACCCAGGTAGCCAGCTTCAGGCCGAAGGTTATAGGCTCGGCGTGGACGCCGTGGGTCCGCCCCATCATCACGGTGTGTTTATGCTCCTTTGCCCTTTCCTTTAACACCTGAGTCAGCCCCTCGATGTCCTGAAGAAGAAGGTCTGTCGCCTCCCCCATCTGAAGGGCCAAGGCGGTGTCCCACACGTCGGAGGAGGTGAGACCCAGATGAATGAAGCGGGCCTCCTCCCCCAGGCTCTCGGAGACCGAGCGGAGGAAGGCGGTCATATCGTGTTGAGTTTCCTCCATCGTCTCCTCTATTCGGGGGATGTGATAGCGGGCTTGGCGGATCTTGGGGATGGCCTCCTGGGGGATAGCCCCTAACTGGGCCCAGGCCTCGCAGACGGCTATCTCCACCTGGAGCCACTTATCGAACTTGCTCTCCTCGGACCAGACC
>JAZGDP010000253.1:0-9536 GCA_036477885.1 Dehalococcoidia bacterium | reverse complement strand
AGGGATACCCTTTGACCCTCAGCAGGCCAGGGCGATGCTGGCGGAAACTACTTATGGTAGCGGTGATGGGTTACCTCCGTTGGAATACACCACTTTCCGCTCTATATTCGATGCCGTCCTAATAGCTATTCTGGAGATGTGGCAGGAGAACCTGGGGGTGGAGGTCAGTATAAACCCTATCAGCCAGGGGTACTTTGACTTCATAGAGGAGCAGAGGGGCAACATCTTCGATTATGGCTGGGTAGCAGATTACGCCGATCCCCAAAACTTCCTGGACGTCCTCTTCCACAGTGAGGCAACCAACAATGTAGGAGGCTATCGCAACGTTGGGGTAGATGCCCTTCTGGAGGAGGCAAGAACAGAGCCCGACCCGGTGCGCCGATTGGAGCTGTATCAGCAGGCTGAGGAGCTACTGGTGGAGGACGTGGCGGCTATACCCTTGCGGCACGATAAGAGCTACATAGTGGTCAAGCCATATGTCAAGGGCTGGTTTGTCTCTGCCCAGGGCAATCCCGATTTCTTAACTGTGCGGCTGGAGCGCTAAAGCAGAGAGGTGCGAGGGTGTTATCCACCCTTAGGGTGCCTCAAGCTTCTGCACCTCTTCAATTAATGCGTCCATGCGCTGGATGATGATCAATAGCGCATCCAGCTGAAAGGCATCGGAGGCTCGCTCAAAAGGCACCACCCACAATTCGTAGGCAGAGGAGGCCTCGGCCGTGCTGGTGAATTCATCTGCGTCTAGCCGTTCAAACCAGTCGAAGTAGGAGGGCACCAGCGCCAGTACTCTCTCCACCGCTGGCCTGAGATTAGGGTCCGACGTTGCAGACAGATCCCTAATGCTCTCCCAGTATTGTACTCCCTCCTCGCGAGTATCGGGCAGGGGTCTGCGTATCTCTATAAGGAGCAAGCGGTCGTTCTCCAAGCCTTTGGTCAGTGCTTGCAGCGCCTGTACAGAGGCTTCAATTTCCTGCTGGACGCTCTCTCTAGATCTAGCCAACTCCCTAGAGGTCTCGTCCAACTGCCTCCTCGTCTCCTCCAGGGCCAGCTCCAACTCGCTGTCCGACAGCCCAGCTCCTCCTGGCTCGCCCTGGAGAGCCTCAATTTCACTGGTGAGCCCTGCCACCTCTTCCTGAGCATTAGCCAGCTCCTGCTTGGTTCCTTCCAGCTCTGTCTCGGGTCCCTCAGAGGTCCGCTGACAAGCCGCTGCAATAATCAGAAGGGATGCTGCAAGAGCCAGGTGCCACCTAGAAGGGGTCACAGCCTTTTTACAAATACGTCTGAAGGCCCAAGCCGGCCCACCCAGCTCGGTTTTATCTGCCCTTTTAATTCCCATACCATTCAATGTAACGCTCCCCTTCACCTACTGGTGTTAATTCAATGTTATCATATAAGGATTGCAGAAGGCAAGGCCATGTTAGCTTGAGATGTGGGAAATAAAAGTTACTAATGCTATGGACCATCTCCTAAGGCTTGAAGACATTCGGGTTCATTTCTACGTTCGTAAGATGCTGTTTCGCTCCACTCCGGTGCGAGCAGTGGACGGGGTAACTTTACGTATATCGAAAGGCATCACGTTAGCACTGGTAGGTGAGTCAGGCAGCGGCAAGACCACCCTGGGGCGGGCTTCCCTCCGATTGCTTAAGCCTACCAGTGGGAGATGTTATTTCGACGATATCGACATTACCGACGAGCCTGAACGTAGGCTCAAGTGGCTTCGTAGGAGAGCCCAGGCTGTATTTCAGGACCCCTATTCCAGCCTAGACCCTTTCATGAATGTATATCAGACATTGGAAGAGCCACTGATAATACACAAGATAGGCAACTCCAGCCAGAAGAAAGAGAAGGTGGAGAAAGCCTTAGAGGATGTGCAGATGGTGCCGTCATCCCAGTTTATGCCCAAGTATCCCCACATGCTCTCGGGGGGTCAGCGTCAGCGGCTGGGGGTGGCCAGGGCCCTTATACTGGAGCCTGATTACATACTGGCCGATGAGCCTGTATCTATGATAGACGCCTCTAGTCGAGTCGAGATCTTGTCCCTTCTGAGAGAGCTTCAGCAGCGATACGGCATCGCCTTCCTGTACATCACTCACGACATAGCTACCGCTCGCTATTTTTCAGACCAGATAGGCGTCATGTACCTGGGGAAGATAGTGGAGATGAGCACACCCGAGCAGATAATTCAGAATCCTCTTCATCCTTATACCAAGGCACTGATTGCGGCAGTACCCGAGCCCGATCCTTCTAATCGCTTCCGGGAACGTTACACCATCCCTGGAGACCCCCCCACCCCCGCTCACGTGCCCTCAGGGTGTCCTTTTCATCCTCGTTGCCCGGAGTTTATGAAGGGAACCTGCGACGTTGTTGCACCCCAATTACAAGAGGTGCGTCCCGGCCATTTCACCTCCTGTCATCTCTACGCCGGCTTGGATAGTCGATCTCAGGCAACTGACACCACCGCCCCTTAAGCACGGAGGCCATCAATATCCCACCCTCCGAGACAACAAGGTCAGGAGGGGCCGCCAGAAGCTAATATATCACCCGCCCGAGACCTGTCCCTATAGAGCCAACACTCCGCCTCGTGCCCTGCCTGTACCTCAAAGAGAGGGGGCTCCAGGTTATCACAGGGTTCGAAGGCGAAAGGACAACGAGGGTGGAAGCGGCAGCCCGGCGGAGGCGACACCAGATCCGGTGGGGAGCCGGGGATAAACTCTGGCTTGGTTCCAACCTGCAACCTGGGGATGCTGGCCAGCAGTTTTTGTGTATATGGATGGGCCGGTGTGCTCAAGATCTGCTCGACGCTTCCGTGTTCCACAATACGGCCTCCGTAGACTATGGCTATGTAGTCGCAGATATCGCTGGTGAGGGCGATATCGTGAGTAATGAACACGATAGATAGGTCCAACTCCGCCTTCAATCGCTTGAGCAGGTTAGTTATCTGCGCTTGGACGCTTACATCCAGGGCCGAGGTGGGCTCATCCAGGATCACCAGCAGCGGATCGAGAATCAGGGCCATGGCTATTATGGCCCGCTGCTTCATCCCTCCGCTGAGCTCGTGGGGATACCTATGGAAAATCTCCCTGGGCAGGCCTACCATCTCCAGAAGCGATTCCGCCTTTTGTTGCGCCTCCTGCTTGGAGTGGGATTTATCCAAGCTAAGGGGTTCGATTATCTGATGACCCACTTTAAGCACAGGATTCAGTGAGTTCATAGCCCCCTGGAAGACCATGGATATCTTGCGCCAGCGTACCTTCCGCCGGAACTCTTCGTTGCTTAGCTCCGTTAGATTTACTCCCTCCAGATACACTGCTCCGCCGTAGTTAACCACATTTTTTGGAAGGGAACGGAGGATAGCCAGCGCTATGCTACTTTTGCCGCTGCCCGATTCTCCTACGAGGCCTAGGGCCTCGCCACCTTCCAGAGTAAAGCTAACCCCATCCACGGCGCGGATCTGGCCCCGGAGGGTGCTGTAATGAAGCCTTAGGTCCTGTACCTCCAGGAGGGCAGTCATACCATGCTCCTCAGCCGAGGGTTCACCACCCGCTCCATTCCCAGGGCCAGGAACACGAAGGTTACCGCCGTCAGCACGATGAGTAACCCTGGAGGCAGCACCCACCACCAATAGCCAACGAACACCGCACCGGTACGAAAGGCGGCCTCCAGGATCTGCCCCCAGGTAAGCATGCTGGGGTCCCCCAAGCCCAGAAAACTCAGGCTGGCCTCGGCTAGGATAGCCGAGGGAACGAAGAAGATCATCTGGGAGAAGACGAAGGGAGCCGTTTGGGGGAAGATATGCTTGAACATGATCCTCCAGCGGGATGCCCCCAGGCTCAGGGATGCCTCCACAAACTGGCCTGTTTTGAGCTGCAGCACCATCGAACGGATGAGAATTGTGAGGCCCGGCCAGCTGAAGGCTACAAGCAGCAGTATGATATAGATGAGTTTATAAGGCCTGTCCCGCAGGATAAAGACCAGAAGGATAAGGAGGGGTAGCAGAGGCACATTAGCCACCACATCCGCAAAGCGCTGAATAATGGTATCCGTCTTGCCTCCGATGTATCCGCTGGTTATCCCTAATATGGTTCCGATAGTAGTAGTGAGTATTGAGGCCATCAACCCTATGAAGAGGGCTATGGGAAACCCGAAAAGCAGGCCCTTAGCTAAATCCCTACCTAAGTTATCGGTCCCCAACGCTCCAAAGGTCGATCCCCCCACCACAAAACGGAAGGAGTCCAGGGAATCGCCTTCATCGAAGGCAGTAAATTCTACGATGACCTGATAATCTCCCCGCAGCACCTGAAAGGGAGTGGCATCCTGTCCCGAAGGGATACCAAAGATAGCCTGGTCGAGGAGGCCCTGCAGCTTCCGCTGGGGCAGCCGCAACCCATATTCCCGGCGATAGAACGAATCTATATTAGAGAGGACGTTCTCATCGGAGCTGAGGGAGACTCGAAAGGGGGTCTCCGAATATCTGGTGATGGGTAGCTCCTCCCCCTCCCTTGGACCCCGCACCAGGTGCCGCAGGAGGAGCATCTCCTTTCCGTCGGGCCGGTCCAAAAGTACGGTGATGAGAGGGGGTCGGGTCTGGTAAGTCACCTGGCGAAGGGTGATGGAGAGGAAGGTGGGAAACTCGTCGAAATCGTAGCTAATGGGCACTCGGTACAGCGTTACATGCCGTCCCCCCTCTCCTCGCACCTCTGAAGGGGTATTCTCATCGAGGATGGTGTGTTTCACCCGACCTCTATCGAAGAGGGTAATCCATCCTGGCGGCACAGCCTGGGGGTTGTCTTCCCATTGCTTGGGGTCCCCCCACTGCTTCCCGAAGTCCAAGGGATAGGTGGCCAAGACATAGAGAGAGATGCCTACCAGAAATAGGAACAACCCAACGCCTACCCGACCAGTCCAGCTGGCCAGAAGCTCTCGGAAGGCCTCACGAAAACTGGTGCTCATGCATACCTCACTCGGGGGTCCACTATCAGATAAATCACCTCTAGTATGAGCCTTGCCACTACATAGATCAGGGTAAAAACGAAGACGAGGGCCACAATAACCCCCTCATCGGGGGCGGCCCCGGCTATGGCATCGAAGAAGAGCCGCCCCATGCCACGCCAGTTAAATACCGTCTCCACCAGAATGGAGCCTCCTAGGGTGCCTACGAGGCTAAATATCAGGCCCGTCACGATAGGGGGAGCCGCCACCCGCAGTATGTGGCGCCGCATGACCGTCCGCTCGGGGAGACCCTTGGCCCTAGCCACCATAACATGATCCTCTTGAGCCACGTTAAGGGTCATGGTCCTCACCACGTAAAGGTATGGACCCACGCTCACCAGCACCAGGGTGATGATGGGCAGGGTAGCATGCTTCAGTAAGTCTAAAAACCTCAGGAAGCCGTTTTCCGGGGGAGGAGTGCTGTACATGCCTCCCGAGGGTAAGAGCCCAAAATAGAAGGAGATGACCAGTATCAATATGATGCCCGTCCACCACGATGGAAGGGCATAGGAGACGGCTGATAAGATGGATACTGTCCGATCTCTTTTGCTCCCGGCTATGGTGGCCATCTTCACTCCCACCGCCAGCCCAATGACTGCGATGATGATCAATGAGGTAAGAAGCAATAGGACTGTATTGGGCAACCGATCCCAAATTATGTCCGAGACCTTCCTGCTGCCGCTGGAGCTTTTCAGCGTTTGGGCCTCCCCCAGGTCCAGGGTTACCACCCGTAAGATGTCACCCGGAAGGCGGAAATACCAGGGATCATCCAGGCCATAGAACTGCTCCAACTCCCCCCTTCGCTCCGCCAGCACCGCCTCCAGCTCGTCCGGGTCTCGAATGGTTTCCGCCAGAGACGTGCGAAGTCCCCTCAACTCCTCCCCCACAAATGCTGTAAGGGTACGCTCTGAGAACCCGGTGGCTCCCAACAGTATCACCATCAGCAGCAGGACCGTTATGAGCACCCCTAGCAAGGTTAAAGCCCGGATTCCTAGAACTCTTAACAGCACCATAGTTTCATAATACAAATATTTGGCATTACTGCACAAGCGCTCTCACAGATTAGATAGCCATTAATGGAGCCTTGCTGGGGAGCAGAAGTCATTCCCCGGGGAAAAAGTTGTTGAGGCCACAGAAGAGAAGTTGTTCGGGAGGCACAGTTTTTAGCGGCTGATATACACGGCAGCTTGCCAAAAGCACCCAAATATCTGGAAAGCCATTTTAGGGAAGGGGAGGCGGCACTTTATCGAGCTAAGAGAAAGGTAAAAGGCCAATCTGTAATCTTTGGAGGGCATCTTCCAGGAACTCAGTTGGCGTGCCCTTAAACGAATGCGAGTACCCTCTTAGGATTCTCCACCAACATGGCATCTATCTGCTCCTCTTCGATACCCTTCCTTCTCATTATGGGCACCACGTTCTGGAGGATGTGGGCATATCCATGTCCTCCATATTTGACCAGTCGAAATTTAAAGGCGATATCGTGGCTTAAAACCACCTGATCCAGATAACCTTCGTCTATGAGTCGTATTATAAAGTCTATGCGCTTGCCATCGTTGGGCATATCTATGGGAGCCAGGGGATAAATGGTGGATTCCAATCCAAACAGGTCATACTCAATGTAACAGCCCGTATCGGCCAGCTTCCTGAGAGTATCAAAGTCGAAGATGGTGCGGTCAATGTGGCTCATGATAGTGCGTCGCAAGTCTCCCCCAGCCTCTGCAATTATCTCGGTTATCTCCTGGGGGGCCGTAGAATTCCGGCCCGGATGAATCAACAGGGGTGCCCCGGTCTGCTGCTGAGCTCGGGCTGCGGCTCGAAGGGATTTTCGTTCGTTCTCGGTCAAGGGCCACGAGCAGCCTATCTCCCCTATGATTCCTGCTCGGACTCCTGTGTCGTCGACTCCCACCGTGATATCTTGCATTATCCCCTCCAATATCTCCTCCTCCGTCTTCTCATCCATGGCAGGGGGCCGAAAGGGCTCCACATAGTAACCGGAGCCCATGATGACGTTGAGGCCAGTGGCACGGGCGATGTGGGTCAGGGCCAGGGGATCACGGCCCAGGCCTATATTAGTGGCATCCACCAGACTTACACCCCCGGCTCGCCTATATAGCAGTGCCTCATCGATGGCCGTCTGTTCATCGAGAAGGGATAGGTTATCCAAATTGCAGTCCCAGTTATATTTAATCCATCCCAAGTTCTCCAGGGCGATCGGCTGATGTGCTAAGGCCTTCTGGCTCGCCTCCAAAGGTTCGACGAACAGGGGTCTAAAATCTATCAATAGATGCTCATGAGTCAGGGTTACACCCAGTGCCTCTGGCTCGATGGGGCCGAGCACCGTCTGCACCTTCCCAGCCATCTTCGATGCGGGCATCCTAAACCTCCTTTTATGGGGACCTGGTTCTCGAATGAAACAGCTATCTAAATAAATACAGGGGAGGTCACCCCGTTATGATAGGGTTTCCTCTGGAAGTTTGTCAAGAAACATAGGACGGCCCATCCTGTGGCTTCTAAAAGAGTTGAGCCTCTCATGGGCTACGGAACCAGCACCTGTTCCGACCATCCCTCGGCCGTCTTAGTATACAAGCGACGGTCGTGAAGTCGGTCTTCGGAGCCATGCCAGGCCTCGATGCGTTGAGGGACCAGGTAGATTCCCCTCAGGGCCTCTGGTCGAGGGGCCATCCCCGTCTCTGGATACTTCTCCCTCAAGGCCCTAATGCCCTTTAAGAGATGCTCTCTAGATGGGATGGGAGCGCTTTGAGCCTCCAACTCTGTGTAGTAGCATTCCAGAAGGCGGGAGCCATAATTCTTCTCATTCCAGTAGCTTTCCACCAGAGCCTCGTTCATGGGTGCTAAGTCACCTTGAATCCGGTACTGGCGCATTACTGTGAGCCACAAGATAAGCAGCTCGTACCGCTGGGACTGGTGGATTTGCTGCCACTTGATGCTGGTGGTGCTGAGAAGGAGCCCAAAACCCCTATCTCCCACATCTCGAAGCACCAGGGTGCGTACCATGGGTTGACCATCTCTAGAGACGGTGGCCAAAAAGCAGAGGTCTACATTAGGGTCTCTCTGTAAACGGGCCCTCTCCCTCTCATCCACAATCTCTTCAATAGGATTGACTATGCCCATGGTGCCAGCCTAAGGGCCTTAGCCTGCCTGATGAACTATCTCCCCATCAATGAGGGTCATCTCCACAGGCAGGTTGGGGATCTCCTCCCCAGGGATGCTGAGAAGCTCCCCACCTATGAGAACCAGGTCCGCCGCCTTACCCACCTCTATGGAACCTTTCTGGTTTTCCTGGAAGACAGATCTAGCGGCGGAGATAGTATACGCCTTGATAGCCTCCCCCACAGAGATGCGTTCGCCTTCTCCCAACACTTGGCCTTGCCAGGTCTTGCGGGTGACGGCTGCACTTATGGTGTCCAGGGGTTTGTAGGAGACCACATCGGCGTCGGTGCTCAACACCACGGGTATTCCCAGGTCCAGCTCCGAGCGGGAGGGGATTAGGCGTGATGCCCTTTCCTCCCCCAGGTTGGCGACGAAATTATCTCCCACCTCGTACAGATAGCGAGGCTGATTCACGGGCATAATCCCCAACTTAGCAATCCGCTCTAACTGCTTCTCCGTGGGATAGCCACAATGCTCGATTCGATGTCGGTGATCCTCCCTAGGGTGCTTCCTTAGAGCCTCCTCTAGGGCCCCCAACACCATGTCTATCGCCCTGTCACCCTGGGTGTGGATGCCCACCTGCAACCCGGATTGGTGGGCATCCAAGAGCAGCGCCCGCAACTCGCCTTCGTTCCAGAATGTATAGCCGCGGTTTTCGGGCTGATTCTCATAGGGAGAGTAGAAGGCCGCCGTAGCGCCGATGAGGGAGCCGTCGCAGTAGAACTTCATCGGCCCTATAGAGAGCCATTCGTCTCCCATGCGGCCGGTCAAGCCCAGCGCCTTCATGTCGGCAAGGTGGTTGGATAGGAACATACATGTGGTCTTTATCCTCAATTTGCCCTGCTTCCTGGCCTCCAAATAGGCTGGCATCTCCCTTCTGGTGACCTGGGGGTCCACCACCGAAGTGATGCCCACCTTATGATAGGCCCGGCAAGCACGATCGATGTCCTTCACAATCTCTTCAATGGTAGCTTGATAGCCGATGTCGGGGCCGTGACTTCCTACGTCAACGCCACTCTGTTTTATCACCTGCATGGCGGCATCCAGCAACATCCCCGTCAGTCGTCCTTTTTGGTCTCGAACAAATTTACCGCCCTTAGGATCGGGGGTGTTATCGCTGACACCAGCTCGTTTCAGAGCCAAGCTATTAACCAGCGCGAAGTGGCCAGAGACGTGCACAATACATACCGAATGATTCTTGGATACAGGGTCTATGTCCCATCGGGTGGGCATCCTGCCTTCGGGATACTTTGCATAGTCCATGCCCCAGCCTCGGATCCACTGCTCCTCTGAGGTACTTTGAGCAGCCTTCTCCACGGCCTTGACCAGATCCTCGATGGAGCCGATTTGGGGGAACTTGCACTGGAGTTGGGCCAGGG
>JAZGDP010000252.1:0-4052 GCA_036477885.1 Dehalococcoidia bacterium | reverse complement strand
TTGACGCACCCAAATCTGCCACAGTAAATGGCCAGTTATGAGCATGGACGCCGATGATCTACGAGAAGCCCCGCTAAAGCCCTACAGGGTTCTGGACCTCACCCAAGAGAACGGCTTTCTCTGCGGCAAAATCCTCGCCGACTTAGGGGCCGATGTGGTGAAGATAGAGCCCCCTCAAGGTGACCCTGGCCGCTCCATAGGCCCTTTCTACAGAGACGAGGTTAACCCCGAAAGAAGCCTTTACTGGTTCAGCTTTAACCTCAACAAGCGCAGCATCACCCTTGACATGGAGATAGAGGATGGCCGGGAGATCCTGAAGAGGCTGGTGGAGAGGGCCGATTTCCTCATCGAATCCTTTCCGCCGGGACACATGGATGAATTAGGCCTGGGCTATGAAGACTTAAAGGAGAGCAACCCTGGTCTCATCATGATCTCCATTACCCCCTTCGGCCAGAGTGGCCCCTATTCCCACTTTAAAGGGCCCGATATAGTGAATATGGCCATGGGAGGCCAGATGCACCTGTGTGGCAATGAGGATACTCCGCCGGTGAGGATTAGCCACCCCCAGTCCTATCTTCATGCCGCCATGGAGGGGGCAGTGGGGGGCTTGATTGCCCTTTATTACCGAGAGAGTAATGGGGTGGGACAGCATGTGGATGTTTCGGCTCAACAAAGTGTCATCTGGACGTTGATGGATGCAACCGCCTATTGGGATCTCAACAAATTGAACCTTCATCGCTCTGGACAGTACTACCCCAGGGCGACTTCGTCGGGGGAGACTCGCTTTAGGATCTTGTGGCCTTGTAAAGACGGCTTCGTATCCTTTTTCCTTATGGCCGATCCATCCACTATCCCAGGCATATTACAGATGGTGGACTGGATGGAAGAAGAGGGGATAGACGTTAGTTATCTGAAAAGTGTGGACTGGAATGCTTTAAATTACGATACCCTTACCGAAGAGGAGTATGAGCGTATGGGAGTCCCCTTACCGAAGAGGAGTATGAGCGTATGGGAGTCCCCTTCCTGGAGTTCCTCTCCTGTCATACGAAAAAGGAGCTCTATGAAGGAGCAGTCAAAAGGCGTATAATCCTCTACCCTGAAAGTACTACTGCCGATCTTCTGGAGAATCCCCAGCTTAAGGCTCGGGAGTACTTCCAGAGGGTGGAACATCCTGAATTGCAGGACAGCCTTCTGTACCCAGGGGCTTTTATAAAGATGAGTGAAACACCTTGCCAGGTGAAACGTCGCCCCCCGCTAATCGGTGAGCACAACGATGAGGTCTATCTGGGGGAGCTGGGCCTCTCTAGTAAGGAGATGGCTCAGCTTAAAAGTAAGGGTATTATATAAAACTTGGAGGATTCAAGGATGCCGGAGAAAGCATTAGAAGGGGTCAAGGTGGCCGACTTCACCTGGGTGGGAGTTGGCCCCGTAACCACTAAGTATTTGGCTGACCACGGCGCTACTGTGGTGCGGGTCGAGTCTACCACCAGGACCGACATCCTAAGGAGACTACCCCCTTACAAAGGAGAAGAACCGGGCGTGGATCGCAGCGGCTTCTTCGCCAATTTCAATACCAACAAGTGGGGCCTAACCTTGAACATGAGCACTCCCAAGGGAATCCAGGTGGCCGAGAGGCTCATCGCCTGGGCAGACATAGTGGCGGAGAACTTCTCCCCAGGAGCCATGGGAAAATGGGGATTGGACTATGAAAGCGTGAAGAAGATAAAGCCGGATGTTATCTACTATAGCGCCTCGTCGCAGGGCCAGGGAGGACCTCACGGGAGGATGCGTGGCTTCGGAGACACGCTGGTGAGCCTAACGGGTTTTACCCACATCACTGGCTGGCCCGACGGGGCCCCCACTCCTCCACACGGAGCTTATACCGATTTCATCGCTCCTAGATTCGGTGCCGTCTCCATCCTGGCTGCCCTGGATTATAGGCGCCGCACCGGTAAGGGACAACACCTCGATCTGTCTCAGTTAGAAACTGCTTTACAGTTCATAGGCCCCTTGATCCTCGATTGTTCCGTTAATGGACGTATATTCGATAGGGTAGGAAACAGTGATCCTTACGCCGCCCCTCATGGAGCCTATCCCTGCCAGGGGGAGGACCGCTGGTGTGTCATAGCAGTGTATACCGATGAGGAGTGGAACGCCCTCTGCAAGGTTATGGGCAATCCTCCGTGGAGCCGAGATGACAAATTCTCCACCCTCTCCATGAGGAAGGAGAATCAGGAGGAGCTGGACAAGCTCATTGGGGAATGGACTAAGGACTATACACCAGAGCAGGTGATGCAAACACTGCAGAAGGAAGGGGTGGCGGCGGGGGTGGTGCAGCGCCCCAGCGACCTATTCTCCGACCCTCAGCTTGCTCATCGTCGTCATTTCGTTGTGTTGAATCATCGGGAGATAGGCCCTCACGCTTACGACGGCATCCCCTTTCACCTCTCGGAGACCCCTGGAGAGCTTGCGAGGGCTGCCCCCTGTATTGGCCAGGATAAAGAGTATGTCTTAAAGGAGATTTTGGGGATGTCAGACGAGGAGGTCGCTGAGTTGGTCGTCACCGGAGCTTTGGAGTAGATTTAGGGCGTCATTCAGCGCTCTCATTAAGTAAGGGCGGGTCCCATAAAGCAAAAGGAGGTGGAAAATGATCATCGACTTCCGTATGACGCCGCCCCCGGTGGAGTGGATCGACCTGGAGGAATTCCGTCACTGGTTTCGCACCTCTGGCATGAGAGGTTACCTGAAGATCTACCCGTGGCTGGAAGAGTTCGACATGGATTTGACCACCGACCAGCTAATAAACAATATGGATGAAGCTGGAGCCGACGGCGCCGTCCTTCAAGCCGAATGGGCGGTGGGAGACTATCGCAAGCAGAACGACGCTGTCTATCGACTGGTGCAGAAATACCCCGATAAGTTCATCGCCGGTTTCCTCTGCGCCAATCCCTTAGAGGAGGACGACATGGCCAGGGTTATTGAGCGGGAGGTGAAGGAGAGGGGCTTCAAGGGGGTCAACCTTCAGCCCTTTATCCTGGGAATGAGGCCCAACGATAGGAGGTTCTATCCCATTTACGCCAAATGCCAGGAGCTGGGCATACCGGTCACTACCCATACATCTATTAACTTTACCTTAGATAGGACCATAGATTTCAGCAGACCTATTCACCTGGATGAGGTGGCTTGTGACTTCCCCGACCTGGTTTTGGTGGCTAATCACGGGGGCTGGCCCTGGGTCCTGGAGATGATCGCCGTGGCCTGGAAGCATCCCAACGTTTACATCGAGACAGGAGGGGTCTCCCCCAAATACATAGGGGGAACGGGCACCGGCTGGGAGCCTCTCATGCGCTACGGAAACTCCATTCTTCAGGACAAGATTCTCATGGCCAGTGACAACGTCCTTCCCATCAAGCGAGCGGTGGAGGAGATGAAGGAGCTACCTCTTAAGGATGAGGTCAAGAAGAAGTGGTTGGGGGAAAACGCCGCCAGACTATTAGGACTCAATAAGTGACGCCTTCCTTCTCAGCGTCTGTAGAGTTGGTGGAAGGATATATTCCGTAGATAGGGATTAAAGCTCTTCCAAGAGATATCTCTTTACCAGGCTCAGGGCAGTCCTCCATCCCCTTGGGAGATGTCGAGGAACGAGCGCGCCCGGATTACCCCTGGGGACGTGCCTCCCTCTGCAGGAGTTCATACTTCTCCCGGTATTCTTGGACCGTGGCGACCACCATAGCGTGGCTCCATGTCAGTGGGGATACGCTCAATGGATGTCCTGTAAGGGGATGGATCTGCTCGGCCAGAACGCCGCTTGGCAGTGCCCTTTTCTGTGCCCACTCGAGGAGAGGGAGCGCCTGGTGGAGGGCCTCCAGGGTTTGGGCCCTGGCGATGTAGTACTGGGCTACCCACAGGGTGCAGATGAACCAGGGGTTCCCGGGGATCTTCTCGCGGTTCTCCTTTAGGGTGGGGTCCCAGTGGTACGAATCCCCTTCATAGCGGGCTATTCCTCCAATGGGGGTCTGGCACCAGAGCCGGTCTATGATAGCCTGCATGGT
>JAZGDP010000251.1:0-9008 GCA_036477885.1 Dehalococcoidia bacterium | reverse complement strand
CTCTTTCAGGTTGGCGAAGCTGCTGTCGGAGATCACCCCCCCTATCTCTCTCTCCTCGGCCGCTGCCAGGATAGAGGTTGCTGCCCCCAATGAGAAACCCAATAGAGCCACCTTCGGGGAGGGAATTCCCAGCCCTTTAAGGTAATCGATGGCGCCCAGCACATCCCTCTTTTCATAATATCCCGCCGAGGTGCGATCCCCCTGGGATTCTCCATGACCCCTCAGGTCTATCATCAGAACGCTGTACCCGTGCTGGTGTAGGTCTCGGGCCAACTCCAGCATCTTCAGCTCGGGGTGGTCTCTATGGCGGTATTCACCGTGGATCATTATCACGGTGCGGCCATCGTTCTCGGCTTTTATGAGCCAGCCGTGAATCTCCAAGCAGTCGTCCCTACTGGGGAAAGATACATCGGTATATTCCAGCCCCAGGACATAGGGAGTCCGCTCCAAGGGGAAGCGAACCACTTTGGTGAGGCGGGCTACCACAAAGATGGAAAGGGCTATAGCTCCCCCTGCCACCACCAGAGCGGCGGCTAGGAGGAGGGCCAGGGGTCGTCTTTTACTCGAATTTGATAAGACATTCATTGGTTGGTGATTATAGCTATCCGCTGTCTCTAAGTCAATCTATTCCTGGCTGCCCTATATCATAAGCCGTTGCGTTGGGTTTTTCTTGACATTAGAACTTCGGGGTAATTAGAATGGCTGAGAAGTCCGCTAGAAAATTGCAGGAAGGAGAAAGAATGGCCAGCATCGATTTCAGCAAGTTGCCCAAGTTCTCGGAGCTACCAGTAAGGCCGGGTGTACCGCCGGACTCCAACTGGGGCGTATTCGGAGATGACGACGAGCTTGGCTGTGTCAATTTCCTAACTGAGCAGGGGGTGCTGGAGGCCGCCAGGTTGGTTAAGAAAGGGAAGGTCTTCCGCTTGGATATGCCCATAGGCTACGCGGACCCGCCACTGTTCGAACGCAGGCGCGTACGTCATACCCTCATCGACTTCCCTGGGTATCTGGGCCATGACGACAAGCTGGACGACTACAACACCCAGGAAGGCACCCAGTGGGACGGTTTCGGTCACGCAGGCCATCCCGAGTACGATGCCTTCTACAACGGGGTGACGCCCGACGAGATCAAGAGCGGGCCCGAGGGTAAGCTGGGCATTCACTTATGGGCCAATAAGATGGTGGGCCGGGGCGTGTTGTTAGATGCCTTCAAATATTGCAACGACCAGGGACGGCCTATCAACCCTGGAGCCCCCGAGTGGTACACCGTCGACGACCTGGAGGTCGCTGCCAGGACACAGCGGGTAGAGCTGAGACCGGGCGACATCCTGCTGATACGCACAGGGTGGCTCCAGTACTACCTGAAGCTATCGCCGGACGAGAAGAAGGCTATAAGCACCGAAGAGGGGCTCAAGTCCTGCGGCATCGACTGCACCAGGGAAATGGCGGCGTGGTTGTGGGACCACCGGGTGGCGGCCATCGCCACCGATTGCCCCGCCGCGGAGACTTGGCCCTGGGACATGGAGAAGGGGCCTATGCACTACCGTGCCCTGGCCCTCTTGGGGCTGCCACTGGGAGAGCAGTTCAACCTCGATGAGCTGGCCGCCGATTGCTCCCGGGATGGCGTCTACGAGTTCATGCTGGTCTCGGCGCCGTTGTATGTGTTAGGTGGCATCGCCTCTCCTCCTAATGCCGTCGCCATCAAGTAGATATCTCTGTGGTGCACGAGGGCTGTACAGCTCTGGCCAACCCAAAGGGAAATCCGGCAAAGATACGTTGAGCTCTAGGTGGGGCAAGCCTTATAATCCACGCATATATAACAACCGTCGTACCTTCTTACCAACCATTTCATCGATTTTTGCCATCAAGACCTCACCATAATTAGAATGGCTGTGAAGTCCCCTGGAATAGTGTAGAGAGGAGAAGAAATGACTTATCAATTCGTTCTTACCGATAAGAAAGACAAGGTCGGCTACGTTATCTTAAATCGCCCAGAGAAGCGCAACGCTCTCACTAAGGCCTTCGTCGCCGAGATAATCGATGCTATTAAGGCGATGGATGCAGATAAAGGTGTGAGGGTTATTGTTATCAAGGGGAACGGCAAGACCTTTTCCGCCGGCGCCGATCTTAGCCCCGACGAGACGAAGGGATTTGCCGCCATAGACACCCCCTACGCCTACAAAAGGTTTGCCAAGGTCTGGAGCGACGCCGCCCAGACCATCCGCAGCGTGTCCAAGCCCACCATCCTTCAGGTTCAGGGCCACTGTCTTGCGGGGGCCACCGATCTATTCCTCCACTGCGACTTCATAATAGCCGCCGAGGACGCTCAGTTCGGCTGCCCCGATGTTAAGGGCATGGAGAGTGTGATCACCCATATGTGGACTTACCTGGTAGGGCCTCAGTGGGCCAAGTATGTCCTGTTGACCGGGGACAATATCGACGGCAAGACGGCGGAGCGTATAGGCCTTGTGTTTAAGGCGGTGCCCTTGGAGAGGCTGGAGGAGGAGGTAAACAGGCTGTCTCAGCGGATGGCCTTAATTCCCATCGATTTTCTGGAGCCTAACAAATCCCTGATCAATAAGGTCCTGGACAATATGGGCTACCTCGCCGCGCAGCGACTGGCCTTGGAGACCTCGACCTTTACTCACATGGCCCCTGGTGTAAGGGACTTCTATGAGATAGCGGCGGAAAAGGGGTTCAAAGCTGCTCTGGCCTGGCGCACGGAGACCTTCGGGTAGCCCTGGCTTAACAGGGTAGGCTAACGATGTCCTGTCACTTGATGATGGCGGCTATGTTGCAGAGCTTCAACCTCACCGTCATGAGCATTGCTGTTGCCAACAACTCCAGTTCGTGGCACACTTATAGAAAATACACACAGGGGGTATATGATGGAGAACAAGACGCTGTTAACCGAGAGTGAGATGCCGACCCACTGGTACAATATCCTGGCGGACCTCCCCAGGCCTTTAGACCCAGCGATACATCCGGGCACCAAACAGCCCGCTGGCCCTCAGGACTTTGCACCTATATTTCCCATGGGCTTGATTCAGCAGGAGGTGAGTCAGGAGAGATTCATCGAGATCCCCGATGAGGTGCGAGATATCTACAGGTTGTGGCGTCCCACTCCCCTTTACCGGGCTGTGCGTCTGGAAAAAGCCTTAGATACCCCGGCCAAGATATTCTACAAGAACGAGGGGGTGAGCCCTGCTGGTAGCCATAAACCCAATACAGCAGTGGCCCAAGCTTACTATAACAAGCAGGAGGGCGTGAAGCGCCTCTGCACCGAGACCGGCGCTGGTCAGTGGGGAAGTGCCCTGGCTATGGCTTGTAGTTTTCTGGGTCTGAAATGCAAGGTTTACATGGTCAAGGTCAGCTATCACCAGAAGCCCTATCGTCACTCCATGATGAAGGTTTGGGGTGCCGAGGTGGTGGCCAGTCCCAGCGAGGACACCAATGCGGGGCGGAAAATACTGAGCGAGGACGCTGAGTCGCCGGGAAGTTTAGGTATCGCTATCAGCGAGGCGGTGGAAGACGCCGCCACCCATGACGACACTAAATACTCCCTGGGAAGCGTTCTGAACCACGTCCTTCTGCACCAGACCATCATTGGCCAGGAGACTAAGGCTCAGATGGAGAAGCTGGGGGTATATCCGGATATCATGGTGGGGTGTGTGGGTGGGGGAAGCAGCTTCGGAGGGCTCTCCTTCCCCTTCATAACAGACAAGCTTGAGGGGAAGAATATTCGCTTTATCGGCGTGGAGCCCGAGGCCTGCCCCAGCATCACCAGAGGAATGTACGCCTACGATTTCGGCGATACAGCGGAGACGACACCTCTGCTGAAGATGTTCACTCTAGGCCACACTTTTGTTCCGCCCAAGATACACGCAGGGGGATTGCGTTACCACGGGATGGCTCCCCTCGTCAGCCTCCTCTGCAAGGAGGGCATTGTGGAGGCCAGAGCCGTCCATCAGAACGCCGTTTTTGACTCAGCGTTGCGGTTTGCCAACACTGAAGGCATAATTTCCGCCCCGGAACCGGCCCATGCCCTCCACGTGGCCATTGAGGAGGCCCTCAAGTGCAAGGAGACGGGAGAAGCCAAGAACATCCTCTTCCTCCTGTGTGGACACGGCCACTTCGATATGAGCGCCTACGATTCTTATTTGGCGGGTCGTCTGGAGGACTTCACATATCCCCGGGAGGCAGTGGAACGGGCCATGGCCTCGGTGCCACAGGTCTAACGGCCCTCCATCAGCGATATATCGCCTCTGTTTGCTGGGGCAGTCTAAAAAGGACTTACCTGTCTTCGATATCCCTGGTGACAACTAGGCTCCGAGGGATTGAATCGGGGAATATCCTCCTTAAGAGCCATGGCGTAAAAGGACGAACATGAAGGACATCATCGTGTTTCGCATGCTGGCGAGGCCTTGACGGCTAGCGAGCAGGTGGCTAACATAGCCACAGTGGTTGATATGGGAAATTCCGGTTAGGGAGGTAAATAAATGGGCACCATAGATTTATTGCAATCGAGGTTGGAGGCTGGGGAGGTCATCATTATGGACGGCGGCATGGTCTCGGAGATCCAGCGTCGTGGCGTCCCCATGCATCCTCAAACATGGTCCGCAGGGCCCATTCTCACTCATCCAGAGGTTATCCGCACTATCCACGAGGATTATATTAGGGCAGGGGCAGAAATTATAATTACCAATTCCTTCAACACGGGTCGCGCTCGCCTGGAAACAGGTGGGCTAGAAGGCCGTATAGCTGAAATGAACACCTTAGCGGTAAAACTGGCTAGGGAGGCCCGGGACAATATGGCGTCGGATAGGTCTGTATTCATTGCTGGCGCCATGAATGGCTTGCCGCCCAACCTGGACGCTACGGTAACGCCTTCCCTGGAGATGGCTCGTTCCAATTATCAGGAACAAGCCCAACTCCTGGCCGATGCAGGGGCCGACCTAATATTAATAGAAATGATGATCCGGATCCTTGATACCGAGGCCGCCGTGGAGGCGGCGGTGGCTACGGGCCTTCCCACCTGGGTGGGCTTCTCCTGCCAGAACGATAATGGCAAGCTATTCCTGGGCGTCCACGGCAAGTGGGCCAGGGAGACCATACCCCAGGCGGTGGAGTCGGTAGCCTCCAAAGGCGTTTCCACTATGTTCGTCATGCATACCCTCTCGGAGGATACTGCTCAGGGCCTCCGAGAGCTTAGGCAACGCTGGTCTGGACCTATGGGGGCCTACGCCCACTCCGGGGATTATATTATGCCCGAGTGGCAGTGGGATAATGTGCTCTCCCCCCAGGGATATCTTAAGTATGCCCAGGAGTGGGCTAATACAGGGGCTCAGATCATCGGCGGGTGCTGCGGCATCACCCCGGAGCACATAAGGTTGCTCAAGGAAAACCTTCCCCCTAAGATCTCCAAATAGATATCCTCGGGTTTCTGTATACGGCGTTGTTAGCAGGGAATGAGTAAATAGGGTTTTCACCTTCCGCTAGCCCCTGCACACTCCTTGGAGGAGGAATAGGGCTAAAAACCTAAGTTCTCAGATTCAGGACGGTGGACTTAATGCGGGTCATCTCATCCAGCAGGTACTTTGCTCCCTGCACCATGCCTAGTCCTGAACCCTTCACCCCCATGAAGGGGAAATGGTCCGGGCCCCGAGAGTCTTTTCCGTTGATCTGCACCGTGCCCACTTCCAGGCGCTGGCTTATGGCAAAGGCCTTATCTATATCTTGAGTGAAGACCGAGGATTGTAACCCATATTGGGAGCGGTTGGCCAACTCCACCGCTTCCTTCCAGTCCTTAACCCTAATAATGGGGAAAACCGGGCCAAAAGGCTCCTCCCAGGCCACTCGCATATCGGCGGTTACCTTATCCAGGACCGTGGCCTCTATGTACAGACCATTACTATGGTTGCCGCAGATCTGTTGTGCCCCTTTGCCTAAAGCATCGTCGATCAGATCTTGGACAAGCTCTGCCACCTCCTGGGAGATTACTGGCCCCAGGGTGTATTTTTCATCTCTAGGGTCTCCCAGGATGAACTTTTTAGTGACATGGTCGCGGAACTTCTCTACAAAGGTGTCGGCCACTGTCTCTTCCACTATCGCTCTCTTGATGGCAGTGCACCTTTGACCCGCGTAGGAAAAGGCGCCGCTGGCTATCTCCGACGCCGCCAGATCTAAGTCGGCATCTTCACAAACGATGGAGGCATCCTTGCCCGAGAGGCCAAACACCAGCTTTTTAATGCCTGCCACTTGGGTGATATACTCGGCTGTCTCCGTCCCGCCGGTGAAATTTATGCAGGCGATGAGGGGGTGGGTAAGTAGATAGTCTCCCATTACAGATCCCTTGCCTGTGGAAACATTCAGGACTCCAGGAGGAAGTCCTCCGGCGTTCAGAGCCTGTGCTAGATGTAGGGCCGATATGGCTCCTTGGGAGGCTGGCTTCAGAACGCAGGTGTTACCCGTAATAATAGCTGCCACTATCTTAGGCGCACCTTCATTGATGGGGTAGTTAAAGGGAGGCATAGCCAACACTACACCCAATGGGACTCGTTCCATCAGAGCCATCTTGTTCTTTTTATATCCGGGCCAGGCCTCCGCCGAAACCGTTTCCCCTATCATTCTTACGCCTTGCTCGGCATAGTAATCAATGAGCTCTACCGTCCTTAGAACCTCGGCCATCGCCTCTTTTTTAGGCTTGCCTATCTCCTGGACGAGAACATCGGCCATCTCCTGGGCGTTCTCCTCCACCAAACGGGCTCCTTGGTGAAGGATCTGGGAGCGCTTCCAGGCCGGGGTGTCGGCCCAACCCGGCTGGGCCTCATAGGCACTCCGTATGAGGTTGTCCGCTTCTTTCTGGCTGATGGCCTGGGTCCTCCCAAATATAGACCCATCTACAGGAGAGAGTACATCGAGGGTCTTTTCGCTTTCGCAGATGACCCATTCCCCGTTCATCAGGCATTTATACACCGGTGGATTGGTAGGTGTTCTGATCTCCTCAAATATATTAGACATGGCTTTTTCTATTAAGGGCGGATTTGACCAAGGCATTATATAAGGGCAATGAATACTTGTCAAGGGAAAGGGCTAACCGTTAGAAATTTTACCTTATCTCATGGAGAGTCGAAGCGTATATGGAGGTGCTATAATCGAACAAGTCATCTTCAAATAGGGAGACGTAGGGTGAAAATAGGCTTTATCGGATTGGGTAAGATGGGGAGGCCAATGGCCCTTAACCTCTTAAAGGCTGGCTTCCCAGTAACAGTGCACAATCGCAGTAGGGGGGTGGTGGAGGAACTGGGGAAGGCGGGAGCTCATCAGGTTTTCTCCCCTCGAGATGTTGCCGAGGAGTGCGATATCGTCCTCACCTGCCTTCCCAACTCCAAGGCGGTGGAGGAGGTATATCTGGGTAAAGAGAGCGCTATATCCCATGCTCGCCGGGGCCAGATATTCATCGATCATAGCACGGTAGGGCCTTCCACCAGTGGAAGCCTCGCTCGTGCCGCTGGGGAGAAGGGGGCCAGCTTTTTGGACGCTCCCATAAGCGGCGGGCCTGTGGGGGCCGAGACGGGCACCCTTACCATCATGGTTGGCGGCGAGAAGGATGCCTTTGATAAGGCCAAGCCCGTGCTGGAGGCCATGGGCAAAAACATTCACCATGTGGGCTCTTCGGGGGCGGGGAGCGTGGTTAAGCTGGCCAATCAGCTCCTGGTGGCAATAAACCTCTCGGGGTTGGTGGAGGCCCTGGTGATGGGCGCCAAGGCGGGGGTGGACCCTAATATGATGATGGAGGTGCTGGGCACAAGCTATGGAGGGAGCGTCATCCTCAACAGGTTGGGGCCTCTTTTGGTGCAGCGCAACTTCCAGGCCAGGACCCCCGTAAATCTGATTCTGAAGGACTTAGGCCTGATAAAGGAGCTGTCCGATGAACTCTCCCTTCGTCTGCTGATGGGAAGCCTGGCTGAGGAGATCTTCAGCGAGGCCAAGGCCCAGGGTTATGGAGAGCAGGACATGGTGGCCCTGGTACGACCTCTGGAGGAGCTGGCGGGGGTGGAGGTTAAAAGCCCTGTGGGAGGTTAAGGTTCAGTTCTAGTTGCCAAATCTGGCCTTTGGGAAAATTGGGGTTCTTTCCGCAAGTGGGGAATTTTGCCTATGAAAATAATGCATTTGTATCATGTGTTTAATGGCATGGATATCTACCATTAAGCCAACAAAATCTTCAAAAGCATCGAAGTTGCCGTTCGTGGGGACTCATGGGATTAACTGGTAGGATAATTGTAGATTCTCTAGGAATATTAAGGTAGGTTGTTATGCGATCGTGCTTGTGCCCTCGGCGCGATAGGAAACTGATCGGGTTATTCTTTCTCATCGTCTTAGTGCTGGTTGTGGCCGCTTGCGGCGGAGAAGATGAAGAAGACCTAGACCTCTGGGATATCAGTCGAAGTCCAGATACCCCTATCATCATTCCCGCTGGCGAACCTATCGTCGTGGGGGTATCGACGGCGCTGACAGGGCCCATCGGGGTGCGTGGTGGGGAATACCGGGACGCTGTGGTCGCAGGTGTCGAGAGGTGGAAGGCGGAAAACGGCTCCCTCATCAAGGGCCATGAGATAGAGGTTCAGGCTGAAGACGATGGGTGCACTGAAACCGACGTGACCAGAGGTGCAGCGGAACAGCTTCTAGGTCGAGAGGGCCTGGTGGGAGTCATCGGGCCGCAGTGCAGCGGAGGCTCGGCGGCGGTCATTCCAATCTACGCAGACGCAGGCATCGTGGCGATATCGGGCTCCGCAACCCGGACCGACCTTACCCTCACCCAGCCCGAGGGTGGCTTCTTCTTCCGCACCGCATATCGCAATGACCTGGAGGGCGCTCTCATCGCCTCTTACCTAGTCTCCACGCACAATGCTCAGACTGTTTATCTCGTGTTTTATTTAGATCCGTTTGGGAAGGACCTTTCTTACATCATACAGTAATTTTTGTTAGAAAACGGCGTCAATGTGATG
>JAZGDP010000250.1:0-3415 GCA_036477885.1 Dehalococcoidia bacterium | reverse complement strand
CTTCTTCGTATGTGGGACAAAAATTCCCTATTGATGTCTTGAGCCATTTGCTTACCTACCTATATAATCGTCCCAGCGCTTCCGGAAGGTGCGACTCGCTAACGGGGGGAGGTCTCTATTGTTGGTCCAGCGAGATAGAAAGCCAGGCAGCGAGGTTATCTTCCCGTCCCTCACAAAGGGCCGCTGCATCAGGGTAGCCAGTCGGGAGGCCAGCTCATAGGTACGCCTGTCCCTCATACATAGGGCCCACAATGTAAAACTCATCCTCTCCAGCCAGGGGACTCGTCTCTTGGCATCCTCCTCCCCCTCTTCCACCACTTTGCTCCTCATTTTTAGCAGGAGATGAGGAATGTTTATCCTCACCGGACATATATCCTTGCAGGCTCCACATAGGCTGGAGGCGAAGGGCAGCTCCTTGGCCTTGCCCAACCCCACAAAGTTGGGGGTTATGACCGAGCCTATAGGGCCTGAGTAGACCCAGCCGTAGGCGTGTCCCCCTATTTTGGCATACACCGGACAGGCGTTGAGGCAGGCACCGCATCGGATGCAATATAGGGACTCCCTAAGCTCTTCGTCCTGCAAGATGCGGGAGCGACCATTGTCCAGGATGACTAGGTGAAGCTCCTCGGGCCCGTCCTCTTCCAGGGCTCTTCGGGGGCCGGTGATGAAAGAGACGTAGCTGGACATCTTCTGGCCGCTGGCGCTCCTGGGCAGGACCCTGAGGAAGACCGCCAGGTCTTCCATGGTGGGGATGACCTTCTCTATGCCCATCAGGGCCACGTGGATGGGGGGCAGGGAGGTGGACAGGCGAGCGTTCCCTTCGTTCTCCACGATCACTATGGTTCCCGTTTCGGCCACGGCGAAGTTGACCCCGGTGATGCCCATTTGAGCGTTGCAGAACTTCTCCCTGAGCTGCCTACGAGCGATCTTAATGAGTTTCTCCACCTCCTCCGAGTACTCTACTCCTAGCTTGTCGGCGAAGAGCTCCCCTACGTCCTGTCTGGTCTTATGAATGGCCGGGGCGATGATGTGGGCCGGGGTTTCGCCGGCCAACTGGACGATGTATTCTCCCAGATCGGTCTCCACCGCCTCCACCCCTGCCTCCTCCAGAAACTCGTTGAGTCCTATCTCCTCGGTGGTCATGGACTTGCCTTTAACCACCAGCTTAACCCCTCGGGCCTTGGCCAGCTCGGCGATGTAATTGCGGGCGTCCTCGGCGTCTTTACTGAAGTGGACTATTCCCCCTGCCTTGGTGACCTGCTCCACCAGCAGCTCCAGGTACTCGTCCAGCCTGTTGATGGTCCTGGCCTTGATCTTCCTGGCCTCATCTCGCCATTCGTCCCAGCTATCCAGGCTGCCTATGGACTTCTCGCGGTGGTCGAAGAATCGAGTGTTGAAGATATTAATGGCCCTTTGCAGCTTAGCGTCTTTAAGGGCCGCCTGGGAATTTTCGTAAAAGGTCTCTGTCTTGAGCTTCATAAGGCCTCCTCAGGAGCTTAGTTGTGAGCCAGTCGAACGGCTTTGAGCCAGAAGCTCCGCCAGATGCATAGTTTTCATCGGTATCCCTTGGCGGCTCAGGCCCCCGGCGATATGCATCAGGCAGCCGGTATCGTTGGCTATCATCACTTCGGCGCTACTGCTGCGAATGTTATCTATTTTGTCCTGGAGGATGGCCCCAGAGATATCCGAGTATTTTACTGAGAAGGTCCCCCCGAAGCCGCAGCACTGGTCCGACCGCTCCAGCTCCACGAATTCCACCCCCTTAACCGCCTTTATGAGACGTCGGGGCTCCGATTCCACCCCCAGCTCTCTCAACAGATGGCAGGAGTCGTGGTAGGTAACTCGGCCCCGGTATTCGGCCCCCACATCCTCCACCCCCAGCACCTTCACCAGAAACTCGGAGAACTCGTAGACCCTGGAGGAGAGGGCCTCTGCCTCCTCTCGGAGCCTTGGTTCCTTCTTGAACAGCTCCGGGTAGAATACCTTTACCATGCTGGTGCAGGAGCCTGAGGGGGCGACTATATAATCGCTATTCTGGAAGATGGAGATGAACCTTTTAGCCAGAGTCGAGGCCTCGCGGCGAAAGCCGGAGTTGAAGGCGGGCTGGCCACAGCAGGTCTGGTCTCGGGGAAAGTCCACCTCCACCCCCAGCCGTCGCAGCACCTTCACCATGCTCTCGCCCACCTGAGGCGTGAGCTGGTCTACTAAACAGGTAATGAAGAGAGACGCTCGTAGGTTTGATTGCGTGCCCATTCGCTAGTTCTCCGGTGTATAAATTCCTACATATATGGACAGACGTCTTGTCTGGCTAGTGCAATGGTGTTATTCCCTCTCACCCTCCCCGGCGTGTCTCCGATTAGACGGGGGTATCCAGAGGGGGTGTCCCCAGATGTCCCCTGAGGGTGGGTGGGAATAAGAACCACCTTGCCATATTATAGGTGAAAATCGGGTAGTTTCCAAATGCCAAAGGTTGACAGGGCCAGGGGGACTCTCCAATATAGGAACCGCTGTGATCAATAGATATATCTTTTATCCGGATAAGGAGCTAATTAGCACACCCGCCGACTACGACTTGCCCTTTGAGGACGTCTATTTCCCCACTGCCGACGGCCTGAAGCTTCACGGCTGGTTCGTCCCCGGCGAAAGGGACGTCGCCTGGCTGTGGTTCCACGGGAATGCTGGTAATATCAGCCACCGACTGGACAATCTGAGGCTCCTTCACGAGAAATTGCAGCTAAACGTTTTCCTCTTCGACTACCGAGGCTACGGCCAGAGCCAGGGGCGGCCCTCGGAGAAGGGAACCTATTTGGATGGGGAGGCGGCCTTGAATCACCTCCATTCCCGCTCCAATGTAGACCCAAAACGGGTCATCCTCTTCGGCCGCTCCCTGGGGGGTGGGGTGGCGGTGGAGCTGGCATCGAGGGAGAGAGTTTATGGCCTTATCCTGGAGTCCCCCTTTACCTCCGTCCCCGACATGGCCAAGAAGGTGGTGCCTCTCCTCCCCCTGGGCCCCATCATCCGCACCAAGTACGACTCCCTGTCTAAGATAGGACGGGTAGAGGCGCCACTGCTGGTGATTCACGGCGATATGGACGAGATTGTCCCCATGGAGCAGGGGATGCGGCTGTACGAGGCGGCCCGGGACCCCAAGGAGCTGTACATCATCCCCGGCGCCGGCCACAACGATACCTATATAGCGGGAGGAGAGAAGTATTTTCAGGCATTAGCTAGGTTTGTGGAAGGTTTGGCTCAATAGCCATAGAAACCGGGAAGGCATAACCTATCCCCTTCGTCAAGTTGTGAGCGCACATCATCCCTTTTCCACATTTTCAAAAGGCAGCCACGGGATATCATCTGGGAGCCGGGAACTTTTTTCGTCGGAATAGCGTCTTTATAGATGAAAAGCAAAAGAAAG
>JAZGDP010000025.1:0-3414 GCA_036477885.1 Dehalococcoidia bacterium | reverse complement strand
GCTTAGAGCAGCTTGCCTGGCAGCCAGACGACGGTATCTTCTGGGCATTGATCTCCTTACTCGACTTTTTCCGAGTGCAACCTTATTATATACAAGCCTCTGCGATGGAGCAACAAGCGCCACACGTAGGCTAAATCCTCTTATATAATTCTAAAATTCCTTCGGAATAGTATATAATATGAATGACGTAACTCCTTCCATCATCTTTAGATTGGTTGTTTTCAGCTTTGACCATAGGAGGTAACTCAGCACGTTGCGATTTTTCGGAAGAAATCCCGTGGGTGAAAGCCTGGCTATTGTAGAAAGATATTTTAGCGAACTAAATGAAGCCGTTGCCTCGCGAAATTTTGCTAAGGTTTTGGATCTGTTTGATGATGATGCCACCCTAGTAGATGAGGAGGCGCACAAAACAGGTAAGTCGGCCATCTTGGACTACCATGAGGGACTGCCGGGCCGTGTCTATAATGCCTCGGTTCTTTCCGTTGGAGGCAACATGGTTACAGTAGTCTGTACAATAGAATTGCCTCAGGGCCTGTCCTCGCCCGAGAGAAAATGCATTTTCTGCCTCAACCATAATAAGATTCATACCCTGCGCATTAAGGAGCACGAAGAGGCAGCCGTCTTTCAGGGCGGATAAGGAATTAGGATTTAATTAAAAGGCGCTGAGCCACTGGCCCAGTGCCTTTTCTATTTAAAAGAGGGATAGGTCTCAGCCTTTTATGGAAAGCGCCAAGGGATGGGTGGGTGGGGATGAATACGTTAAGGGATAAGCTGGTTCACAGGTATGCCATTTAATAAAAGCCTAAGTTTGTTCGCCGCCTAATATCTATGCCTTCCTTCCCCCCCCCCAACCCGCCCCCTATGCCTCACCAAATATCGGAGCCCTTTGAGGAGGGAAGGGGTGCCCTCGCCTTTTACCGCAGAATCTCTTATTCGAATCGTTGTAAGTATTGATCTATGTCAAACTCTTTTATTTCTTTCTCAAACTGCCTGGTCGTCTCCTCATAAGCCGGCCTCTCAGTCTTGTAGAAGATCCCCAGGTGCACCCTCTCCTCGGTGAGGGCCAGATTTATAGCGGCTGATAGATCGGTGGGGTCATAGGATTCGGGCAGCTCCTCCACCAGGTTGTCGTAGTAGTCATAGGTATTATGAAACTCGGTGCAGGGGCTCTGAACGTGGATGAAGGCAAACCCCTTATGTTGGATGCCCTGGACCATTAAGTCCACCATTTGCTTTGCTCTGGCGGTATAGCCCCTGGCCACAAAGGTAGCTCCGCTGGTGAGGGCCACAAGGACGGGGTTTACTGGCTGGGTGATGGCCCCCTGGGGTGTGGACTTGCTCAAATGCCCTACCTTGGAGGTGGGCGATGTCTGGGCTTTGGTTAAGCCATAGGTTTGATTATCCATGCAGACACATGTTATATCTACATTGCGGGCAGCGGCATGGGGAGTATGACCCGCACCGATGCTGAATAGGTCGCCGTCGCCTCCCATGGCTAATACTGTAAGATCGGGTCTGGCGAACTTAACCCCTGTAGCAATGGGTAACGACCGTCCATGAAGTCCGTGGAACCCGTAGGTCTCACAGAAGTAGGGTATGCGGCCCGAGCACCCTATGCCGGATACAACCACCACCTCCTCGGGTCTAAGCTGTAGTGTAGCCAAGGCCTTATAAGTTGAAGACAACACACCGAAATCGCCACACCCTGGACACCAGGTAGGTCTAACGCCGCTTTTATAATCTTTTGCTGTCAGCTGTGCTGTTTCAACCATGGTTTATCACCTCTTCTATCTTCCGGTAGATCTCCGCGGGGGTAAAAGGTAGGCCACCGTATTTATTTAGTCGGATAGGTTTCACTTCCAGCGCACTTTGTAGATAATTGGCAAACTGGCCGGTGTAGTTTACCTCGGGAATTATCACCTTCTCGACAGATGACACAAAGGCCTCTAAATCTTTGATGGGAAGGGGAGCCAGAACCTTGGGATGGATGGCTGCTACCTTAAAGCCGTGCTCCAGAGCCCTATCGACGGCTTCCTGGATGACTCCCTGGGTAGAGCCCCACCCGATGAGCCCAACTTTAGCATCCTCGGCCCCATATCGGGGTACCGGCGGTAGGTTGTTGCTAGCCGTTTCCAGCTTCCTGAACCGCTTGGGGTGCATCCTCTCGTGGGCCTCCATAGGATTATCGCTTACATGTCCGCTCTCGTTGTGCTCCAGCCCTGTTGCTACGTACATTCCACCTTCCTGGCCGGGGATGGTCATGGGGGATATGCCGGTATCGGTCATGGCATATCGCTGGTAGCCGTTCAACTCCTCTGGGCTAGGCTTTATGCGGTCGATCACCTTAATCTTAGAGAGGTCGGGTTTACTTAACGATTCGGTACGATGAGAGAGGGACTGGTCCGACAGAAAGATCACTGGAAGTTGATATAGCTCCGCCATGTTGAAGGCGCTAACAATCTGATAGAAACAATCCTCTACTGAGCCTGGGGCTATGACTATTCTGGGGTAATCTCCATGTCCGCTGTAGAGGGCATGGTTTAGGTCGCCCTGTTCCAACTTAGTGGGCATACCTGTGCTGGGCCCTGAACGCTGAGCGTCTACTATTACACAAGGGATCTCCGCCATGCCGCTTAGTCCCATGAATTCGGTCATTAAGGAGAACCCTGGGCCCGAGGTAGCGGTCATGGCCTTGGTCCCGGCGAAGGAGGCTCCCACTACTGATCCTATGCTTGCCATCTCGTCTTCGGCTTGAAGGGAGATGCCGCCTACCTTGGGCAGCTCTCGAGCCATGGTCTCGAGGATCTCTGAGGCTGGCGATATGGGATAACCGGCGTAGAACCTACATCCGGCGTGGAGGGCTCCGGCCACTATGGCGTCGTTACCGCTCATCACCAGCCTGCTCACATGCTCCGTCTCGGTGAGATAATAAGGATCGGCCTTCTCTATGTTCTTTTTAACGTACTCGTAGCCTTTATATAAGGACTGTAGATTCTTGTCCATCACCTCGGCTCGCCGCTTGAACTTAGCGCGAATCAGACTCTCCTGTGAGGCAGGGTCCAAGCCGAACAGGGCAGCTAAAGCCCCGGTTACCACCACGTTTTTACCTCGGAAGAACTGCATCTCCTCCTTAGATATTTTGTTAAAGGGGATGGGATAGAGGATGTAGCGGCCATTCTCGGGAGTAACGGCGTTGGGATCGTAGATGAGGACACCACTATCGTTCAGATTGGCGATGTGCTTCTCATAGGCCTCGGCATTGAAGGCCACCAGAACATCAATGCCGTCACCCATGGATAACATGGGGTTGGGGCCTACTCGTATCTGATACCAGGCGTGACCTCCCTTGATCTCAGCAGGATCGGTTCGGAAGGTAAATACGTGATAACCTGTGCGGGCAGAGCTTATAGTAAA
>JAZGDP010000249.1:0-2423 GCA_036477885.1 Dehalococcoidia bacterium | reverse complement strand
AAAACCTATGTTGAAGGGGTTCATTGCAGCAACCAGATAGTATATTTGCCTTTTATGGAGACACCTAGCCCCATTTAGTATAGACTATGGTGCTTTCCATCACAAGTTGTCCTGAATTGAACACTGGGGGTATGAAACTAAGAGCCTTTACTCCTCCACAATGGTCAGCTTACCCACCGAATCGTCGAAAAAATAGGCCAACCACAGACTTTTGCCATCAAAGACCAGCGCAGAAAGGGTACTGCCCACGTTAAAGGATAGGGCAGTTGAGCCATTCAAAGCCAACTGAATCACTGTGCTATAGTAATTACCAACCCAGAGATTATTTCCATCGAAGATCAGGGCAGTAAGGGTAGGGTTCACGCTGAAGACATCCAGAATAGTGCCATCTAAGGCCAGTTGGCCCAGGGTACCGTCATCTGTGTGAGCTACCCATATGCTCTCTCCATCGAAGGCGAGGGCCGTGGGACCAATGCCTACTTTGAAGGTACCTAGAGGTTTACCATCCAAGGCCAGCTTGCTCACTGTGCCATCTTCAAGGTTCGCCACCCAGATATTCTCTCCATCGAAGGCGAGGGCCGTGGGGCCAGCCCCCACGGGGAAGCTGCCCAATTCTAAGCCATCTAAAGCCAGTTTGGTCACTGTGCCTGGAGAGGGATCATCCAAAATCCCCTTGTTGGCCACCCAGATATTCTCTCCATCGAAGACGAGAGCAGCGGGGCCAACTCCTGCCTGGAAGGTGCCCAGTTCCGATCCATCTAACCCCAGCTTGGTTACAGTGCCTGGGGAAGGATCGTTGAAGGGCCCTTTATTGGCCACCCAAATGCTCTCTCCATCGAAGGCCAGCGCTAAAGGCCTAACGCCTACAGAGAAAGTACCCAGTTCGGTACCGTCCAGAGCCAGTTTAGTCACACTGTCATCGTCGCCATTGGCTACCCAGATAGCATCTCCATCGAAGGCCAGGGCAGTAGGCTCATGGCCCACAGGAAAAACGGAGAAGAGGACCTCTATGGGAGGATTAGGTGAGGGCTCCGGAACAGAGGTTGCGGTAGCCGTTGGGGAAGGAGTGGGGCTTGTCGTAGGTGTGGATGTTGGAGTTGGCGCCGAGGTCGGCGCAGCCTCTTCACTGCCGCAGGCCCCCAGCACTATGACTGCCAAGGAAAGGGCTGCAACCATCCAAAATTTAGGCATCATGGACTTGTTATTCCCTTAGGTTAACTCCCTTAGTTTCAATTAAAACATTATCGTGTAGAAGTTTCAAGGAAATTGCATCGACAGAGCAAGGGGTTGGTGATAAAATAACCAGTCTGGAGGTAGCCTGAGATGTATGATGTCATAGTTGTGGGGGCGGGACACGCCGGCTGTGAGGCAGCCCTGGCGTCGGCCCGAATGGGCTGTAACACCCTCCTCCTGACCATGAAGCTGGAGAGTGTGGCCCTTATGCCCTGCAATCCCTCTATTGGTGGGCCGGCCAAGGGGCACGTGGTCCGGGAGATCGACGCCCTGGGCGGGGAGATGGCCCGCAACATAGACAAGACCTTCATTCAGATACGCATGCTCAACACCGGAAAGGGGCCTGCTGTTCAGGCCCTTAGGGCTCAGGCGGACAAGAAGCTCTACGGCCTGACCATGAGGCACACCCTGGAGAAGCAGAGTAATCTCTGTATAGAGCAGGCCATGGTGGAGGAGATCACTCAGTGGGAAAGAGATCCTAGCAGCCCTTGGCCTTATCCTCCCCTTAGATTAAGGATCGGCACCGGCTACGTTCATGAGGCCAAGACCGTCGTCCTCACCACGGGCACTTCCCTGGCAGGACGCATGATTATGGGGGAGAAGACTACCTCTGGAGGCAGATACGGTGAGGATGCTGCCACCGAGATATCCATGAGCCTCCGTAAGCTGGGTTTCGTCCTGGGCCGCTTGAAGACCGGCACCCCGCCACGCCTGGAGGCCCGCTCCATCGACTACAGCAAGACCATCCTCCAGCCGGGAAGCGATGCTCCTCTTTACTTCAGCTTTTGGGGTCTGGCCGATGAGGAGCTGAGCTTTCCCGCTCCCAACCCCGCTTATCCCCTGGCCCCCTCCACCTCTTGGCGTACCCAGATGCCCTGCTACCTGGTGCACACCAATCTCAAGACTCATGAGATCATAAGGAGCAACCTGCATCGTGCCCCCATGTTCAACGGGACGATTCAGGGAGTGGGCCCTCGTTACTGCCCCTCCATCGAGGACAAGATAGTGAGGTTCGCCCACAAAGACTCCCACGGCCTCTTTCTGGAGCCCGAGGGATGGGAGACTAACGAGGTTTATCTCCAAGGGGCCAATACCAGCCTGCCCGAGGACGTACAGCTAGAGATGGTCCGCAGCATACCCGCCCTGGAGCATGCCGAGATGATTCGGCCGGGCTACGCCGTGGAATACGA
>JAZGDP010000248.1:0-2201 GCA_036477885.1 Dehalococcoidia bacterium | reverse complement strand
GACCACCTCCCCTCGGAGGAGGTCTGTAAAGCTAGTCCTGTCCTTAAGAGGTGTCTTGAAGCGCACCACCGAGCTGGAGACTTCCCCCTCTAATTTCAGTCGCTCGCCTTGAGAGAGATCACGGCAGCGGCGGTCGTAGCGAGGAGGCTCCTTCCTCCTCATCTGTTCGGCCCGCATCTCCTCTAATCTCTGAGGCGAGCAGTAGCAGAGGTAGGCGTGCCCCTCCTCCACCAGTTTCTTGGCTATGGGCTGGTAGATATCCAGTCGTTCCGACTGATAATAGGGGCCGTAGTCCCCTCCCACCTCGGGCCCCTCGTCCCAGTCCAATCCCAGCCAGCGGAGGCTCTCCAGGATGGACTCGACGGCCCCCTCTACCTTCCGGGCCTGGTCGGTATCTTCAATGCGGACGATGAAGCTTCCTCCGGTGTGACGGGCCAGCAGCCAGTTGAAGAGGGCGGTGCGAATGTTTCCCACGTGGGGCTCGCCGGTGGGACTGGGAGCGTAGCGAACTCGAACGGGTTCCATAGCTGTATTCTTACTTGATTACACCCTTTTCCTTTAGGGAATTTATCTCATCCTGGGAGTACCCCAGTTCTTGTAAGACCTCCCGAGTATTCTGGCCGTGCAGCGAGCCTAGGCTCCTAATCTCCCCTGGGGTGTCCGAAAGCTTCAAGGATATGCCTACCTGGGGGATTTTTCCAAGGGTGGGGTGCTCTATCTCCACTATCATGTTGCGGTGCTGCACCTGGGGGTCTGTGAGGACCTCCTCCAAGGAATACACCTTGCCTACGCAGATATCTGTCTGGGTCATCAGGTCGAACCATTCGTCTCGAGTCTTGGTGAGGAAGGCCTCTCTCAGGGCTGCGAAAAGCTCTGGCTGTCTCTTCGGGTCGGTTCTCAAGGGGATGAGATCTTCCCGGCCTATGAGGCGAAAGAGGTTTTGGTAGAACCAGGGCTCTTGGCTGGCGATGCTTATGTATTTGCCGTCCTTGGTCTGATATATATTGTACTCCGGCAACCCTCCCGATAAGTGCCACTGCCCCGGCTTGGGCTCAAGGTTGGTGGGGGAACCGAAGAGGGATTTGCCAGTGCGAGCAGTATACAGATATTCGGCAAAGATGTGGGCCATGAGATATATAACGCCGTCGGCCATGGCGATGTCTATGTATTGGCCTTTGCCCGTCTTCCCTCGAGCTAGAAGGGCGGCGAGAATGGCAACGGCGGCGTTCAGTCCCCCGCCGGCATAATCGGCCAGCAAGTTTAGGGGGATGGCATGCTTACCATCGGCCACTCCGATGACGCCCTGGGCTCCCGCTATGGAGATATAATTCAGGTCGTGCCCCACCAGGTTCTGGTAAGGGCCGTCCTGCCCGTAGCCGGTGATGGAGCAGTAGACTAAGCGAGGATTTAGCTCTTTCAATATGTCGTAGTCCGCTCCCAGGCGTTTCATCACCCCAGGGCGAAACTCCTCCACCAGCACGTCGGCCGTCTCCGCCAGCTTATAGAATATCTGTTTCCCCTCATCTGCCTTGAGATTGAGGGCGATGCTTCTTTTGTTACGTTCTACGGTGTTGTAAGCCGTCTCCATCTCGGTGCGGGTAAGCCAGAAGGCCATCTCCTTGGCGCCTTGGACAGCGGCCCGTCTCCCCGATAGGCCCACCTCCTCAATTTTCAGAACGTCGGCCCCCAGGTCTCCCAGTATCATGGTGCAGTAAGGGCCGGGAGCCAGCCGTGATAGATCTAAGACCTTAATCCCTTCTAACGGCGCTGCCATCTTCCTAGCCTCCCTTCGGGATTCAGCCTCAGTATAAGGTCTATAGGTATGGTGTCAAGGGGAAGTAGAGAGGAGAGCCAGGACATCCCTGAGGTCTTGGGGAAGCTCCGAGGTGAATTCCTTATACTCGCCGGTGTGGGGGAGCTTAAAGCCCAATATATGGGCATGTAGAAATTGCCTGGTCAAAAGGGGCGATTTACCTCCATAGGTAGGGTCTCCTATCACCGGGTGGCCTATGGAGGATAGGTGAACCCTAATCTGATGGGTGCGGCCGGTGTGGGGGCTCACCTCCACAAGGGTGCACTGGTCGCAGTATTGAAGAACTAGGTAGTGGGTCAGGGCCTCTCTTCCTTTGGCTGTTATAGCCATCCGCTTTCTGTTGCGGGGATCCCTCCCTATGGGGCCTTCGATGCTGCCCTCCTTGGGA
>JAZGDP010000247.1:0-6075 GCA_036477885.1 Dehalococcoidia bacterium | reverse complement strand
TCTTCGTGGGGAGGATTGAACCCATAAAGGGCATCGACCTTCTCCTTAAGACCATTCCTTATATAGATTGTAGAGAAAGGCCTCGATTGATAGTCGTGGGAGGGGATGGAGGCGGTAACGGCGAGATAACTGGATTACGGAAGATAGTCGGTCAGCTAGGTATCGAAGGGGATGTTACCTTTACTGGCACGGTGAGCCAGGAGAGGCTCATCCATTTCTATAACGCCGCCGACATCTGTGTCATACCTTCCTATTATGAAAGCTTCGGGCTGGTGGCCGTCGAATCCCTGGCCTGTGGCACTCCAGTGGTGGCCTCTCGAGTCGGTGGCCTGCTGGATACCATTAAGGATGGGAAGAACGGCTACCTTGTCCCCTGGCACTGCCCAGAGCCCTTTGCCGAGCGTATGGAGCTGCTGTTGGAAAACGAGGCCTTGAGGAGCCGATTTGGCCTCCAGGCCAGAGCCTCGGTGGAAAGGCTAAGCTGGCCCCAAATAGCAGAGAGAGTGCTCCAAGTTTATAAGTCAGTAGTTGAATCCTACAAGCCTAACAAATAAGGTGGTGTCATAAATGAGCCTCAAAAAGGGTAAGGTCGCCGAGGCATACGTTTGGATGCGCCTTTTACAGCATGGACCGGTTCCCTACGTCCCGCTGGCTGACATAGAGGGTGCGGACTTAGTAGTCAGGACTGCCGACAAGAAGCTCGTAAAACTGCAAGTTAAGTCACGTGGTTTCGCATTGCCGAAAACTGGAGGTTACGGCTATCAGATTAAAAATCTGTGGCGGGGGGAGAACACCTTGGCGTTCGATTACCTTGTCATTGTTCTTCCTCAGAACAATCCACAAGAACACGAGGCCTGGGTAGTACCCAAAAGGGAGGTGAGAAGGCGTTTGACCCCGAGGGGAGACCTGAACCTCACTCTTAAGCTTCTCCGCCAAGAATGGAAAAAGTATCACGAGCAATGGAATCTGTGACCAACTAACTGTTAAAGGTCAAAAATCTCTCAGGGTATGGATGGTGGTTCTCTCCTCTAGCGCAGCCTCTTCTCATACCAAAGGGTAACGGCCCTGCGGCGAAATCCCACCGATTGATACAGCCTTATGGCGGGCTGGTTGTGCCCGTCCACCGTAAGCTCTACCACCCCCAGGCCAGATCCTCTAAGATGGGTTAAGCCTCCCAGCAGCACCATCCTGCCCAGCCCCCGACTCTGCTCTGCAGGGTCCACTCCCATCATGCTGATCTGTCCCACCGCCTTGTCATCCCTCGCCAGCCTTCGAGTCCAGCAATAGCCTACCACCCTGTCCCCCCGGGCGATGAAGATGATACCCTCGGGCCGGGAGTCGCTCATATTGACCCGATACCTTATCTCCTCTACCGTATTGGGGCAGAACCCCCAACTGGCGCCGAAGGAGAGGTTCTGAATACGGGTCAGCTCGGCCTCATCCCCCGGCTGGAAAGAATAGAGGTGGTAGTCCTCGGGGGGCTGGGGGTGGGGCGCCTTAATCCTATCCGAAAGACGCATCTCCCAGTAGCGCCGCACCGGCTTAAACCCCATATCCGTGAGGAGGCGCCGTGTAGCCATGTTTCCGTAGGAGGCAGGCGCATGGGCCACCTCTCCTCCCAACTCCTTACTATGTTCCAGGGCCCTCCCTATTAGCTCAGTGCCTATACCTTGGCCTCGATATCGGGGGTGTATTCCAACCCCCAGCACCATCCTCCCTATGGCGGCCTCAGGGCTGATAAGCACATATCCTACCAACGCTCCCTCTGCCTCAGCTAGCAGAAAATCTCGCTGGGGGTGCAGATTGGGTTGCCTTAGATACTCTAGGACCTGTTGCTCCTGAGACTCTGGCGCTCCATAAAGCTCGCCCAGGCTCTTCAGCAGGGCCGTGTAGGCTTTTACATCGCTCCAGCGAAAGTTGCGAACTACGGTAGGAATGGCTTGTACCTCCAATAGGAACCCATAGCGGCTTCTATCTACAGACTTAGTCTTGACACTATCCAACGATTGTAGCAAAGTAGAGGGATGTTCACAACGGAAGACGCTAAAGGAGGAAGCCCTGAATGAGCAAAAGCCCTAGGAAAGTACTGGTGGTCACCCCCCACCCCGACGATGCGGAGATAGGCTGTGGCGGCACCGTAGGTAAGTGGACCAAGGAGGGATGCGAGGTGGTCTATGTGGTCTGCACCAACGGCGATAAGGGAACCAGCGACCCTAAAATGACCTCGGCCGCTATAGCCGAGATCAGGGAAAAGGAGCAGCTAGCAGCCGCTCAGATCCTGGGGGTGAAGGAAGTGGTCTTCTTGAGGTATCCAGATGGCGAACTGGAGGACACCCGTAAGTTCCGGGGAGAGCTAGTCAGACAGATAAGAATCCATCGTCCCGAAGTCGTGATAACCACTGACCCCTTCCGAAAAAGCTTTTATCTCCATAGAGACCACCGAATAACGGGGCAGGTCACCCTAGATGCGGTTTTTCCTTATTCCAGAGACCGTCTCCACTATCCCGAACACATGGCCGAGGGGCTGAAACCCCACAAAGTGTCTGAAGTATATCTTGGGGGCAGCGAGGAGTCCGATACCTTTGTTGATATAAGCGAGACCATCGAATTAAAGATTAAGGCCATAGGTTGTCATCTCAGTCAGGTGTCCAACAGTGAAGGTAAGCCCTTTCAGGATTGGGTCAGGGAGTGGGCTAAGGAGACGGGAAAAGAGCAGGGAATGGAATACGCCGAAGGGTTTCGTCGCTTCAACCTGAGTCGTATTGACGAAGAGGAGTAAAAGATTGTACGACCTCCACACTCATATCCTGCCAGGGCTGGACGACGGGGCGAAAACCATGAGCGAGGCTCTGGAGATGGCCAGGATAGCTGCTGGAGACGGCTCGGCTGTACTGCTGGCTACACCTCATAGCGCCGACCTGGCATCCTTCACCCACCAGGAGATAGTCGAGAGGGTGGCCGAGCTACAACAGAGACTGGATCAGGAGGGCATAGGGCTAAAAATAGTGCTGGGCATGGAGAACCACATCTCTCCCGACCTCCCAAAGCTGGCAGAAGAAGGGCAGGCCTACACTGTAAATGACACCTCCTATATTTTGGTGGAGTTGGACTTCAATCTCTACCCCATCTATACTGAGCAAGTCCTCTTTGAGCTTCAGCTCAAGGGCCTGAGGCCCATCATTGCCCACCCTGAGCGGTATGCTTATGTCCAAGAAGATGTAGGCATCTTGGAGAAACTGGTGAGACGGGGAATGCTGACTCAAATTACCGGGACTAGCTTAACCGGGGACTTTGGAGCCAAGGCCAAGCACTGCTCGGTGGAGCTCTTGGAGCGGAACCTAGCTCATCTCATCGCCTCGGATACCCACGCCTCCGTAGGACATCGCACCCCTTTGTTGACGCCTGGGGTAGCGGCAGCCGCCAAGGTGGTAGGGGAGGCCAGGGCTCGTGCCATGGTAACCTCTATACCTGAGGCTGTCCTGGAGGGCAAGCCCCTGGGGATGAAAGAGCCTTTGTTACCCTCTAAGAAAGGGTGGAGATTGTGGTAATAGGGGCCCTTCCCCATCACGTTAGAAGAACCCTCGACCTTCTCCTGGTTTTGTAGAAGTAGGTGGAGGTCAATAAAGCCACCACTGCTACTGAGAAGAGTATGCGATACACGGAGTCACCGAAGTACCAAACCAGCAGGGGCAGCGGGCCAAAGAGGATAGCGCCAAAGACGGTTATCCTACGAGTGAACAGGAAAGGCAAAAAGCCGGCCAGGAGAAGGATGTCAGTCTCAAGAGGGAAGACTATACAGGTGACTCCAAAAGCGGTGGCTGCCCCTATGCCGCCCTGGAAACGGAGAAAGGGCGACCAGTTGTGGCCGGCTATAGCTGCCACCCCTGCTATCAGCACCCACCCTTCGTCCAATCCCAGAAGGCGAGCGACCAGCACAACGCCAACCCCTTTACCAAAGTCCAACAAAACTACGAGGGTGCCTACATAGGCACCCAACTGGTTATAGGCGTTGGCGGCTCCCACATTGCGGCTACCCACCTGTCTTATATCTATTCCACTGATCCACCTACCAGCTATGTAAGCCATGGGTATGGAGCCCACCAAATAGCTCAAGGCCATAAAGATGAGGCTATAGCTAATCATGGTATAAGTTTATCCTCTGGGGGTGCCTTGGATTGGGGGAGGGACAAAGACTTGATAAACGCTTCTCAAGAATCAAGTCTTAGGGGTCTTAGTAAATACGGGCGTGCACCATTTTACATACTTTTCGTCCCTGCCCCGCACTATGTCGAAATACATGTTTCGCAACTGCTTAGTTACGGGCCCTATTTTACCATCCCCTACTTTATGGTCATCTACCTCCACCACCGGCGTTACATGAACTGCGGTGCCGCTCACGAAGCACTCATCGCTGGTATACAGTTCGCTGCGATCCACCCGCCGTTCTGCCGTTTCTATACCCAGCTCCGCCTTGGCCACCTCCATTACGGTGGCGCGAGTTATTCCGGGGAGGATATTGTCGCTGGTGGGAGGGGTAACAAGCTTCCCATTCTGAACCAGGAAGATGTTCTCGCCGCTGCCCTCGGAAACAAACCCGTCTTGGGTAAGCATAATAGCCTCATCGTAGCCGCTCTTAACGGCCTCCATATGGGCCAGGTGGCTGTTGACATATATCCCCGCCACCTTGGCTCGGGGAGGTATCATAGTATCTGCGACACGGCGCCATGAAGAGGTCCGACACCTGATGCCAGAATCGCCGCCGAAGTAGGGGCCGAAGGGTTGCACAAAAATGCAGTAGTCGTCCTCCAAATCCAGCGCACCCACCCCTAACTTCTCCTCGCTTTTATAGGCTAGAGGCCGTATATATATATCCTCTTTATAACCGCACATCTCCACCAGCTTCAGCTCGATCTGGCACAGCTCCTCCACAGAATATGGAAGCTCTATAGATAGGATGGAACAGCTTTTTTTGAGGCGCTCGTAGTGCTCCTTAGAGCGGAAGAGATAGAGCTGCTGGTCTTCCTCGTTCCAGTTCCCTCTAATCCCCTCGAACGCCGCAGTGCCGTAGTTAAAGCCGTAGGTCCTTATCCCTATTTTCGCCTCTGAGAGGGGTACGAACTGCTTTTTAAAGAAGGCATAGGGAGGCATCCAGCCACTCTCCTTTCCTAGACGCTAAAGGGATTATAATCCAGCTTCACACATAAAAACAACCCCATGAATGAGATGTCGTGGAAGAGAAAGGGGTTCAAAATAGGACACCATTGAAGGAGGGCATTCACCACCAGGCTATTTAGGGTTTTGCCATAGCTCGATCAGTACTCCGCGAGCCGATTTGGGATGGAACCAGGCTACCTTAATACCTTTGGACCCGCTGATGGGTCCTATGAGTTGCAGGCCCTGCTGTTTTAGCCTCTCCACATCCTCCTCGATGGAATCTGTCTCTATAGCGAGATGATGCAGGCCCTCACCCCATTTTTCCATATAGCGGGCTATGCCGCTGCCGGGCACGGTAGGCTGGTTTATCTCCAGGTGGGATGACTGGTAAACTCGATGCCAATCGCTGGGGCTCTCTCCTATCCCCTCTTCACCTACAGGCACCTCCATGATCCTGACCTCCTCTGACGGCAGATCATATATAGCGCCAGCCGGCAGGCCCAGAGCGCTACAATAAAGCTGCCTGTCCTCCTCCAAGGATTTGGATACTATACCCACGTGATGTAGTTTGATAAACACGAGCTACCTCCTTGGCAGTAACCATGATAGCCAAGGACAACTCGGGCGTCAACCCTCCGGGCTTTGGGAAGACTAGGAAGTTAATCTCCTTCATTGACAGGAGGATAAGAAGCTATATAAAATAGTAGCTACACGATTTGCAGACATTTTAGATAAAACGGGGGTTGGCGATGGCGAAGAAAAACAATCCAACATTGCTTTCGGAGACCCCGATACTTCCCTCCAGTTGTTACACCTCGCCGGAGTTCTATCAGCGGGAGATGGAGAAGATCTTCTCCAGGACCTGGGTACTGGTGGGCCGGGAGGACCAAGTGGCCAAAAGCGGTGACTTCTTCACCTGCA
>JAZGDP010000246.1:0-2866 GCA_036477885.1 Dehalococcoidia bacterium | reverse complement strand
TCATGACGGTATCGAAGTCGGCGACCACCTTGAAGTACCTGCGAAAGTCTTCGTCGGCCCCACGCAGCATCTGGACCAGCATCGGACTCCCCACCAGGAAACATTGGGAACCGGGGGTATGGCCTGGTGCGTGCAATAGCTCCACCTTGAGCCCTCCCACGGACAGGATGTCGCCACTATCTACCTTGACCATTTCCGAGGGTGGTTCGTCCAGGTAATCCGCATCCTCTTTATGGATGTACACCTTGGCCGGCACCTTTTCCAATAGCTCGCTTATGCCGTTGGTGTGGTCGAAGTGAAAGTGGGTAAGAAGGATATGGGTGATCTTTACCTCATCGCGTTGGGCGACCTCCAGGATTTTCGCCACCTCCCATGCTGGGTCTATGACGGCGACCTCTCTGGTGGCCTGGGAGCCGATGAGGTAAACGAAATTGAGCATGGGCCCTAGCTGTAGCTGTTGGATGTATATCTCCTCCATCTCTTCAACCTTTCCTCTTCTGGGCGAAAATCAGGGACGAGGTCAGGGGTGGTTGGGGCGGGACCTCCCTTATTTGGCTGAACCCCACCCCTCTCAGCCACCCTTTAACTTCATGGAAGGAGTAGGTTCGCCCTTGAGTAAAAAGGAGCATCTCCACGGCGAAGATGGCGCCGATGTTAGGCTGGGTTCGGGTCTCATCCATTATATGGTCTTTGATTATGAGCATGCCCCCCGGATTCAAGGCCCCGTAGATTTTCCCCATTAGCTGCTCATTGGTAGGGATATCCTCGCTGTGGATTATGTTGGATAGAAAAACGGCGTCGAAGCCCCCGGGCAGCTCATCCCTCTTAAAATCTCCAGGGATCAGCCCTATTCGATGGCTCATCTCATGCTTTTTAAGTAGGCGCTGAGCGATTTTTAGGGTTCCTGGCAGGTCGAAGATCGCTCCTTGTAGTTTCGGATAGGCTTTACAGAACCCTATGGTGAAGGTGCCGGGGCCACCTCCCACATCCAGCAGGTTGCGGCACTGGGAAAGGTCTATTCGCTGAGGCAGGGCGAAAATATCGCCTCGAGCGGTGGAGATGTCGTGCATAGCCATGATGTAGAGTTCGGTTTCAGCCTCATCATTCTGATAGTGGTCTGGGCTCCGAGCAGGGGTGCCGGTGCGCAGGCTTTGCTGCAACCGTTCCCAGACATCCCATCCCTTGGAGCTAAATCTTATGAAATGCCCGAAGTAGAGGGGAGAGGAGGTAACGAGATATCGAGAGGTGGTCTCTGTATTACTAAAGACGGCCCCCTCCTTCTGAAGAAATCCCAAGCTCGCCAGAGCATTCAGGAGCAGCTCCACAGCGCCGTCATGCAGCCCCTTTTCCGAGGCCACCTGCTGGGCGGTAGCGCCCGTACCTTCAGTGGTATCGAAGATGTCATAGTCCACCGCCGCCTGAAGGATACGGCTGACCTGGTAGCCCTCGTTTATCTCCATCAACCTAGTCCAGTCCATTTTGAACCCCCGTTACATTAACTCTTAGACCACTTGATTTGGGAGGTCTGAGGGTTATTTTACAACGTCATCCGTCCTTGGCCAAGCTTTAGAGACATCCCCTGGGCAAAGTTGGCATCTAATGGTTAAGAGGCGTTATTGAAATGGTGAGACGAAGAACGCTATTTATTGGCGTGATTGCCATCCTTGGGCTTATAGCGGCGGCCTGCGGCGGTGCTGCAATAGATCAGCCTTCGTCCCCGGAGCCGACCTCTACATCTACAGGAAAGCCAGCGTCAGAAGCAGAGGCCCCCGAGGGGGTGCCTATGGTGGATACATCCATCGCTAGCGTCCCCCTGAATAGGGTAGTCTTCGATACCTTCAGCCTTGCAGGTGCTGTGCCTCTCTCTGAGGCGTCGGAGGAGCTAATTCTAAGACTTCGAGATGCCATTCCGCCCCTGACCAACCCTAGGTATGATGATGTGAGCGGCGGTGATTGGCTCAAGCCCACCGACCTGGTGTTAGGTTATGCCTCGGGTGGAGAAGTCTACGCTTATCCTTTCAAAATCCTCAACTTCCACGAGATAGTCAACGATGTATTCGATGGTGTTTCCATTTTAATCTCCTACTGCCCGCTGTGTCGTAGCGCCATCGTATACGACCGCCGCCTGAATGGCCAGGTCCTGACCTTCGGCAACACCAGTGCCCTCTATGAGAACGACCTGGTTATGTACGACCACCAGACGGGCTCCTACTGGTATCAGACGGGAGGAGAAGCCATAGTGGGCGCTCTGACGAGAAGTCGTCTCGATGTCATTCCTTCCCTGGTTGCCACCTGGGCTGAATGGAGGAGCATTCATCCCGAGACCAGTGTCCTCTCCCGAAACACCGGATTTAACAGGGATTATACCCGCGACCCCTTTGAGGGCTATGACAATATAGTGGATGCGGAAAACTTTCCCTTCCCCGTTTCTGAGAGGGGCAGGGACCCCCGCCTCAACCCCGCCCAGGAGGTTCTAGGGGTGGAATTGGGAGGCATAAGGGTGGCCTATCCCCTGGATAATCTGGGAGACGCCGCCATAAATGATCTCTTAGGCGACATTCGAATAGTGGTGTTTAGCAAGAAGGAGGGGCCTTCAGGAGCGGCTTATCTGTCAGTGGCCAACGGACAGGAGTTGACCTTTGAATTCGAAGATGGTGGCTTCATTGATGTGGAAACAGGCAGCATCTGGAACCTGGCTGGTGTTGCTACTCAAGGGCCCCTTAAAGGTGCTGTGTTGGAGCCTATCCCCTCTAGGTTCACCTTCTGGTTCTCTCTGGTAGCCACCTTCCCCGATATAGAGGTATATCAGCCCTAGGGGCTCAGCCTGAGAGATACGCTGTCTTTCCCACCCACCCGCCCAGAAATG
>JAZGDP010000245.1:0-5831 GCA_036477885.1 Dehalococcoidia bacterium | reverse complement strand
CTGTCCAGCACCATATCTACCCCCTCCCCCTCTGTAAGGGCCTTCACTTTATCGCTGTACCTCTCCTCTTTTACGTAATTTATCACCTCGTCCGCCCCCAGCTCCCTGGCCTTCTCTAACTTCTCGTCGGTGCCGGCGGTGGTTATCACCCTCGCCCCTATCCTCTTGGCCAGCTGGATGGCGGCGCTGCCCACCCCGCTCCCCGCCGCAGTAATGAGGATATCCTCCCCAGGTTTCAATTGGGCCCTGGTAATGAGGCAATGCCAAGCCGTGTGGTAAACCAGGCCTATGGCCGCCCCCTCATCGAAGGGCATCCAATGGGGGATATCATGTACAATGCTGGCGGGCACCTTAACATATTCGGCGTATCCCCCGTCTACCGTCACACCCAAGCCTTTAGGGTTAGTACAAAGCTCATCCCTGCTCATGGAGCAGTACTTACACACGCCACATTTTATAGAGTTTTCCACTATGACTCGATCTCCATTCCTGGCCTGAGTGATGCCCTTCCCCAACTCAACCACCTCCCCCGCTATATCGGAGCCCAGGATCCGGGGGAATCCCCCCACCGATACCCCATTAAGTCCTGCTCTGGCATATATATCTAGGTGATTTAGGGCGGTAGCCCTTATCTTTACCAGGACCTCACCGGGACCTACCTTGGGCTCCGGCCTTTCGCCATAAATTAGCTTCTCTATCCCGCCCTGTTCTTCGATGTATACTGCCTTCACCGATGGCTCCAACCTAAAGAGGTGTTTCCCAGGGAAATTGTAACATATGGAAAAGCTCGACATCTCTGAGGCAGAGCACGGAAGGCAAGGTCAGCGGAAAGGGCGTCGGCGCAGGCAAAAGACAGAATGTTGACAGAGAGAGAGGGGGGGTAGTAAACTAACTCGAACAGGGGAGGCTACCCACCTGCATTGTCCAGGGCGAAAAGGGAAACTTGGGCCATATGGGTCTCCCAAGGGGATTTGTTTCCCAAAGAGACGCTGCCCTATCTCTAGTGATTCGAAATAAAGTTGAGCCAAAGCTGTAATCTAATCCCGAGGAGGAGACATTCGATTTGACAGATAAAAAAACTGTCCCAGTAGGTCACACTTCGGTTGCCGACAAGACAGCAACCTTGGAGGTCGGCGCTGAAGCCCCTGACTTCCAGCTACCTTCCCATTTAGGCGGAACTGTAAAGCTCTCCCAGTATCGCGGGGCAAAGAACGTAGTTCTAGTGACATACCCCGCTGCGTTCACCCCAGTTTGAACAGCCCAGATGCCAGCATACGAGGCAGATCTGTCTCGGTTTGCTGAGTACGATGCCCAGGTCCTGGGCATGAGCACCGACCCGGTACCAAGTGTAAAGGCATGGGCAGAGTCGCTGGATGGAATATCTTATCCGATGCTCTCCGATTTCTGGCCCCATGGCGAGGTAGCACGGAAGTATGGTGTGTTACGGGATGATGGCATGACTGAGCGAGCTATCTTTGTCATCGATAAACAAGGGATAGTTCTCTATATCGATGTGCATGATATAACAGAAATGCCCGATCCCGAGGACATTTTTGAACAGCTAAGAAAACTCTAGCAAGGAACGGTTAGCTCAGTGGTAAGCCTAAGGATGTCCCGCCGCAGCTTTCCCTACAGCCCTCTGCGGCGGGCTTTGTCAGAGTGCAGGGTGGCATTAGTCTCAACTGCTGGGGTCCACCTAAAAGATCAAGAGCCCTTCAACACTGAGGGCGATTACACCTATCGCATCATCCCAGGAGATGTGGACTCCGCCCAGCTAATGGTCACTCACGGCCATTATGACCAGTCCGACGCCGACAAGGACATCGACTGTGTTTTCCCTATAGATAGGGTGCGAGAGCTAGCTCAAGAGGGGTTTATTGAGGGCTTAGGGGATAAACATATAGGGGCTATGGGCACGGCTCCAAACTTGAAGCAGTTCTATGAGGAGCTAACCCCCGCTGTGAGCCGCGAGATTCTACATTCCCAGGCCGATATAGTTCTGCTGACCGCAGGTTGACCTCACCTGTGCCATCGCACGGTCGTGGCGATACAAAGGGAAATAGAGGCTCAAGGCTTGCCCACTGTACTGATCAGTGTAGCTCCGGAGGCATCTATGCAAGGAGGGCCACCACGAATCCTTGTGCCCGCTGGATTCCTACCTGGTAATGTTACTGGAGGCCCGTTTCAACGGGACCTACAAAGACAGGTGGTAAAGGATGCCCTCTTGTTGCTGGCAGTGGATATGTCCCCAGGAAAGATAGTGGAGAAACAATATTCGGGCTATCGATCCCAGCTCACAGGCGCTCAAACCTGATTTACTGCCATCGGAGTGTCAACTCGTCCAAGAAAGGCCAGCTAATCCCTAGCTGCGAATCAGGCCCCAAGAACGGGGTGGCCAGTAGCATAGCCACACCCTGCCTACAATGAGGTTTCTATCGATTGGCCCGAAGGCTCGACTGTCCTGGCTATCGGCCCGATTATCTCCCATTACAAAGTATTCCTCTTCGCCGAGGAGCCACTGGCTAGGGGTGGGATCAGGGTATGAGCCCTCTTTTTTGAGATACGGCTCCCGGAGCAAATTACCGTTGATAAAGACTTGCCCGCCTTTTATATTAAGGTGCTCCCCAGGCAGACCTATGATTCGTTTAACGAAATCCCGCTTCGGGTGCGAGGGGTGATGTAACACTATGAGGTCGCCGCGATGGGTATTACCCACCAGGTAATGCAAGCGACTTATCAATAGATACTGGTTGGATGCCAGCGTAGGCTCCATGCTTTCGCCCGCCACAACGAAACGAAAGCTGGATAAGAGGTCGGCCAGGATATAGATCGGCCTAACTCGTAGGGCTGTCTGTAGAAATCTCAGAGTTAGGCCTTTGTACTGCCTTGTTTCGGCCAACGATGGCGAATCCTGAGAGGGTAACATCAGGTTAATAGATAGCTAAGGAAGAGCCCGGCCTATCTTTTCTCTATCCTTTGGGGGCGGGATACACCAACTCGCCGCCTGCCGTCTGCAAAGACGGCTGCTTGCGAGGTTCCGCACCCTTAGTCTTCCAAAATACCTCGGCTATCTCGTGAGTCCTAGCCAGCAGGTCCTGTGCGCCTTGCAGGCTAACTTCTTGACGCACCTTCGACGCTAGCTTCATGGCCTCCCAGAATAGGGTATGTAAGTTGGGATACTGTTGTACATGTTCGGGCTTGAAGTAGTCTCCCCACAGGATGCGTAGCTCGTGCTTACACAGCTCGGCGTGCTCCTCTTTCACAGAGATATAGCGAGAGAGCTTGGCGTCGTGGGTCTCCACCTCCTCAGCGGAGGCATTGGGCCCAGGCTTGGGAAGGTCTTGGATGAGTTGGTTCATCCGAACTGTGGTAAGGGCCGCAATCTGCGCCAGGTGGGGGTCATAAATGCCACACGGTATATCGCAGTGGGCATAAGCTACCCTGGCCGGAAATAGCTGGTTCATTATTTTAAACGCTCCGTTGAGCATAGTCATATCTCCCTCCATGTATTGATTCCATCTCCTTAAAAAGACGGGGTTCTTATAAGCGGAGAATCGTTTTCTCAAGAGGCTCTGCCAAGCCACCTGAGCCAGTGCTAGCTAAGACCTTGGGCTAGTTGGCTGGTGTTATAATAGCCTTCGCTTCCTCCACAACAACCATTATAATACATTAGTAAACTATGTAAATAATCTATAATTGAGGTCCCCGGCCGGACGATGATTAGGAGGAGGGATAAGAGATAGACATCGAAAGTTTAAGCCATATTCTACAAAGGGTAAAGTCGGGGGAGGTAAGTATAGAGGAAGCCCTGAGCCTTCTTCGAAGTTTGCCCTTTGAAGATAAGGGTTTCGCCAAGGTGGATTTGCACAGAGCCCTACGCAAGGGGTTCCCAGAGGTGGTCCTGGGAGAGGGCAAAAGCCCTGAGCAGACCGTCGTCATAGCCGAGGAGATATATAAGCAGGGCGGCACCCTACTGATCACTCGAGTCGGCCAAGAGGTCTTCGACATCGTGCACCAGCGTATCCCCGAAGCCACCTACCACCCTCTGGCCAGGGCTATCACCGCTAATAAGAATAGAGACGTTACGCTCCGGCCCGGCATAAGCGTCGTAACCGCTGGCACCGCCGACCTCCCTGTGGCTGAGGAGGCGGCGGTAACGGCAGAGCTCATGGGCAACAAGGTGGAGAGGATTTACGACGTAGGCGTCGCCGGAATTCACAGGCTGTTAGAATATTTGCCAGCTTTACAAAAAGCCAAAGTAGTCATAGCCGTAGCGGGCATGGAAGGGGCTCTGCCCAGTGTAATAGGAGGCTTAATTTCGGCGCCCGTCATAGGGGTTCCCACCAGCACCGGATACGGAGCCAGCCTCCAGGGTATCACAGCGCTGCTGGCCATGCTAAATAGCTGTGCCCCAGGGGTTTCAGTGGTTAATATCGATAACGGATTCGGCGCAGGTTATTTAGCCTCTCTGATAAACCAGGCATCCTCAGAAACGCCTAATATATGAGTTCCAGCTATGGCCTCTCCCCGGAAAGACGGAACTAGATATTATTCGAGGGTGAGGAGGAAAGCCACCAGGTCGTTCAGCTCCTCCTCGGAGAACAAAGTGTCGTAGATCTGGGGCATGACGTTGGCCGGGAAGCCCTCCACTACAAAGGCGTTGGGGTCCAGGATAGACTGCCTTATGTACTCTTCGGCCGAGAGTCCTTCCACTCTGGTGGCCGCCCGGGTGGCTACGTCATCCTGGCTAGGCCCTATAGTTCCCGTGGCTTCCGGTATGTTGGAGATAGTGTGGCAGACAATACAGCCTCCCGAAATAAACAACTGTCTGCCCGTCTCGGGGTCACCGGGCAGGGCTGCCTCGACGGGTGTAGAGGTTGGGGTGGGTGCTGCAGAGGTAGGGGTAGGGGCGACTGAAGTAGGGGTGGCAGCGGAAGTGGGTGTAGGTGCAGGGGTGGGGACAGAAGTTGATGTTGAGGTAGGGGGGGCTTCCTCACCGCCACCTCCACAGGCTATGGCAATAGTCCCTATAATCAACCCCAGGATAAGAAAAGTCCTGCGCCGCAGTTTAGCCATCCTAGATCTCCTCATCGGGAAAATTTTACTTCGTAGCAATCAAGGTGTCAATAGAGCAACTGTCCTATTTTTAGCTTTTCTTGAGGATGTATTACGCCGTCAACGATGAGTAGGAGCCTTTCCCTAGCTCCGTAAAACCCCTCTACATAGGCCTTCCTGCATTTCGCCAATCGCTTTGTAGGAATATAATATGACTAGATGGAACAACTGGAGCAGCAGCTTCTCGAATGGGTCACCCAGATATTTAATGCCTTCTCCTGGCCCGGCGTAGTGGGATTAATGGCCATAGAGAGCGCCGGCATCCCCTTTCCCAGCGAGATAATAATGCCAGTAAGCGGCTGGATACTGGTCAAAAACGCCGGCCATAGCGCCAGTTTTGTCCTAGTGGCAGCCTTCTACGGAGCCCTGGGGAACCTTATAGGTTCGGTGGTAGCCTATTGGGTAGCGGCTAAAGGAGGCTTACCTCTGCTAAAGAGATATGGCAAATACCTTCTGATAACCGGCCACGACCTCGATAGGGCCCATCGATGGTTTGCCAAATACGGAGATTGGGCTATCTTCTTCTCCCGTTTATTGCCGGTGGTACGCACCTTCATCAGCTTCCCCGCCGGGGTAGCCAGGATGAACCTTTACAAATTCATCATCTACACCTTCGTAGGGTCCTATTTATGGTCTCTGGGACTAGCTTTTGGGGGCTATAAGTTGGGGGAGCAGTGGGATAAGATACGAGACGTAATGCGTCCCTTTGACATCCC
>JAZGDP010000244.1:0-6192 GCA_036477885.1 Dehalococcoidia bacterium | reverse complement strand
TCTAATGCCGGGGACCCCACCTTTCAAGGCCAAAGGACGGGGTAGGTCGCACAGGGCCAGATTCACCTTCACCGAGCCCCTACGGATCCGGAACCGCCGCACTGCTCTAACGAACTCCTCTGGCAGGTTCTTCTCCCCTATCAGGTCCAGGAAGGTGACCCGGGGATGGAGATTAGAGACGATGGCCTTAGCTCGAAAAATGGTGCCGTCCTCTAGCTCCACGCCAATAGCCCGACCGTTCCGAACGACGATCCGGTTTACCGCTATGCCGGTTCGAATATCGGCACCGCCTGCTCGGGCGGAATCGCCCAGGGCGCGTCCGATGGCCCCCATTCCCCCGTGCACCCATCCCCAGGCCCCCTGTTGGCCCTCTATCTCCCCCATCCAGTGATGAAGGAGGACATAGGCGGTGCCGGGGCTCATGGGCCCCGCCCAGGCTCCGATGATGGCCTGTGTAGCCAGAGCTCCCTTGACCTTCTCATCCTCAAACCACTCGTCCAGGAAGTCGGCGGCGCTCAGTGTGAAGATACGGAGGATGTCCTCTATATCTGTGCCACGCCAGCCCAGGAGCCGAACGGCGAAGCGGGCCCACGAGGAGAACTCGGTCAAGCGCAGGTTGGGTGGAATTGCGAAGAGTAGCGTCCGCAGCAGCCGGCTGAGGCGGGCCAGGTGAGCATCGAAGGCCATATAGGCCTGGGCATCGGCCTTGGAGAACTGGGCGATTTCGTCGGCAGCCTTCACTGCATCCCCCCACAGGGTGAGGGAACTGCCATCGGGGAAGGGTACGTAGTAGTCGGGTTCCAGAATGGAGACTCGGTAACCGAAGCGCCGCAGCCCCAGGCCGCGGATGATCTCGGGAGGCATGAGGCTGACGACATAGGCGGCCGTGGACACTCGATAGCCGGGCCAAGGCTCGTCCGTGATCGCCGCACCGCCCAGGGCGTGGTGCTGTTCTAGCACGAGGACGGACAACCCCGACTTTGCCAGGTAGGCGGCGCAAACCAGTCCGTTGTGGCCAGCCCCCACTACTATTACATCATACTCCTGTGGCATACCGCATCTCCTTCTGGTTACAGTTTGAAGACCATCGTCCCTATGACGAGCGTGGGATATTCACAGTCTTCTGTGAGCGTTGGTCCTGAATCCCACCCCATCGACAAGCCATAGCCTAGCCCCCCAGGTTCCCTCTATATCTAAGATAGGGAGTTTAATGCACTAATAAAACTATTATGGCTTAATAGCTATGGATGTCAATATTCTCCACCAGTTCATTCATGGGCTACGTTTCCTCCCCTTGGTAGGGCATTAATTACCTGAGGCGGAGGTGCAGCCCCTTTCCCTGAACCTTTCTAACATTCCATTCATCTAATTAGACGTAAATCAACTATCAAGGGCAGCGTCCGAGAAAGGAGGTGTATATGCATGAACGCTGAGGAGATCAGGCGAGCGACCGCCCGCAGCCCTGCTTTGTTCAAAATCGCTCCCATGTTCACCATGCTGGGGCTGGGGGTAATCATGGCTGCCTTCATTATAGGCATCGTGCTCGCAGTAACAGCAGGTGACTACTATGCCTACGATAAGGTGACTCGGGACACCGCCGGGGCAGGTTCGGCAATCCTAGATGACTTATCCTTCCTTCACTCCATGCCGGCCTGGACACTTCCCTTCACCTTTGTAGGCGTATCGTCCCTACTGGTGGGAATAGCCCTCATATTCTCCACCATCATAGGCCGGATCCGGCTGCGGGCCAGCTCTATGGAGCTGGCGTTGCCGAAGATTATCGAGGCCCGGCGGAAGTCCAACTAGAAAGGAGGAAGATATGGCAGTTCAAACTGTGGCTCAACTGGGTGGCATAGTTGTGTCCCCGGAGGAAGCGAAGACCATGACCAAGATGCAGTCCATGGCCTCCAAGATGTGGGCCCCCTTTCTGGTCATGGGTTTCATGATAGTAGTTATAAGCCTCATCATCGGGGCCGTTAACGCCAGCGTAGCCGCCGACTACTTCGACTTCGACCAGGAGACCCGGGGGTTGGCTGGGACCGGAAGCAACCTGGCCGAAAAGAAGGCCTTTATCGAAGCCACCAAGGCCTGGCTGCCGGGGTTCCAGTTCCTGGGCATGGGGATGATCCTGGGAGGTATCACCTTCGCCCTGGCCACCATTCTGGGCAACCTCAAGGTAGGTGGCGGAAGGGTTCAGGAGGCCATTGGTAAGGGCACTATGGTGATAAAGCCACCGATGACCGCAAAGATGTTTCCCATGCTGATGATGATGGGGATGATGGTGCTGATGGCCACCCTCATTATCGGAATAGTAGAGGCGGCCATAGCGGCCGACTACTGGGATCACTCTATAGCCAACGAGCTAAACGTCGCCCCCGAGGGTTCGGACCTGCTGTCCGATCTGGGGACCATCCAGGCGGTAGGCGCCTGGCTTGCGCCGTTGAAGTTCGTCGGCCTTGCTCTCTTGCTCAGCGGCATCACCTTGGCTCTGGCCACCATCGTCAAGGTGCTGCGCTTCCAGACCACTCGAGTTGTTGACCTGATACAGGAGTAAGGATTAGCCATAGGTCTTGAGGACTAGAGTTGTCCAGTTCGTAGGGGCCCCTCGATCCTGTGTGGGCCCCTACCCTCAGGCCTCTGGGAGTAACTCATATCTATGTTTAGACTTGTTTAATTTTCCCATGGCAGGCCGCTCCCATTCCGGAGCGTCGCCAATATAAATACACAACCTTAAGGAGGAACTAGAATGCCATTTGACGGCGGGGCGGGAGCCCTATCCGGCATCATAGCTGGCGCAATAATGGCCATCGTTCTTTACATGGGATTTGCTATGATGCCCCGACATATGAAGATGAACCTGTTTCTGTTGCTAGGGACAATGATGTTTGGCAGGGGGCCAATCGCATATATGGCAGGCGCTATGGCTCACGCCGCTATGAGCGTGGCGTTCGCCCTGGCTCACGTAGCCCTCTTTGACGCCTTCGAGTTGGATAGCTCCCTAGCTGCCTGGGGCTTGCTATTCGGCTTGGTCCACTGGGTCATCGTGGGCATGATGCTGGGAATGATGCCAGTCATGCATAGGGGCATAAGATTGGGGCTGGTGGAGGCGCCGGGTGCCTATGCGGTGCGATATCCCCCCATGACAGCGATGGGCTTTCTGATGTTGCATCTCCTTTACGGAGTCCTGGTTGGGGCTTTTTACGCCGCCTTTACATAGGGTGGACTCGACTCAGCCCTCCAGCTCCAACCTATAAACAGCATGAGGAAGCCTTTAGAGAGCAGCTCGCCGCAAGGTCATCCCTATGCAGGATAGGGACATCGATAAAGAAATTGACGGATTCACCAACCCCTTTCCTTGGGAAGATTCGTAATTCGGGGGCTTCCTCATGAACCTCCAGCGCAGCCATTGTGAAGGTGGGTCTAACCTGGAAGGAGCCCTAAGGTACCACCAATCGATGACCCATTACAGATATTCCTCCGTTGCTTGGGCGAAAGATGGTAGATTGTCCGTGAAGACCCGTAGGGGACCGAAAATGAGTAAAGCGAATGGTTGTGCGGCGGTTCTTTAAACCTCGTCATACACTGGCCCTATTAGGGCTAATTATCGCCATAGTCCTCGTGGCGGCGGCCTGTACCAGAGGGCAGGATAGCAACCAGCAGACCCTGGCTTCGATCCAGGAAGATCTACTCGTCCAGATATTTAACGATGCCTCGCCCTCCGTGGTTCACGTCACCACCATAACCCTGGATCGAGATGAGCAGATGCAGCCGCTACCTCCTCGGAGGGGGACAGGATCGGCTATGGCCAGCGCCTGACTCTTACCGTTATCATTGGCCAACTCTCCACCGCGCCGGAGTAGCACCCAGCCTCAGGGAGTGACAGGGGCTGGTGCTGGCCAGGGCTTCAGTAGCATAGATCAGGTAAGCTCTTCGTTATATCCCTTTCGGATATCCCTCCTTGTCAGTTGTAGGATTAGTGGCTATAGACAGCCCGGCATCTATCCACCACCTTTCGGTTGATTTTAAGCCTAATTAATCGTTGTCTCTTTACCTAACCTCCATTTTCTTAACAGAACCTTAATGCACTTAAACCCAAGCCCTAATACATCTTCACCCTTTTGTAAACATTTCTCTGTAAGACTAGGGCCATCTCATTAGGAGAAAGAAGAAAAGGGGGAAGGAAATGTTAAAGAGTTTGTTAGGCATCAAGATGACACCGGCCATAGTCATAGCACTAGTGATGGGGGCTCTCACTTCCGTGGGTGTGGCTGGCACTTACGCCGAGTTTACCGCTCAGTCGGCCAATCCCGGCAACACCTTTTCCGCCGCCACCATAGCCCTGAGCACCGACCATCCCAGCAACTCCATCTTCAGTGCGACCAACATGGTCCCCGGCGATTCCATTACTCGCACCGTGGAGGTTCAAAACAGCGGTACCGCCGACTTCACTTACACCATCACCGCCAGCGATGAGAACGCCCCCTCCAATGCCCTGTGGACCGACCTCACCAACGGCCTTCAGATAACTGTGGCCGACGGAAGCACCCAGCTCTACAGCGGCCCCATCTCTCAGCTGACCCAGGTCTCTACCGGAGTCACTCTTGACCCCGGCGCAGCCCAGACCTTAACCTTTACAGTCTCCCTACCCACCTCCGCCGACAACAGCTTACAGGGCCTATCCGATAGTATACTGATTACCCTCAAGGCCACCCAGTTACCGGGGAGCTCCAGCTAATAGGAAGGAGGGTCTAGGGGCGGGCACTCCTTCCCCTAGACCCCTACTGATTCTGCTAAAGAGAAATGCATCATGAAGCTCATAAAGATAATAATCAAAACAGCCCTCTACAGTACCCTAGCTGGCTCTCTGTTTATCCTGATCTTAGTAGTGGGGCCTAAGCTCTTGGGTTACCAATCCTACATCGTATATAGCGGCAGTATGGAGCCCTCTGTTCCTATGGGAGCTCTAGTAGTAGCCAAGCCAGTAGATCCCGCCACCATAGAAGTGGGCGATATCATCGTCTTCCACAGCCCGGACCAGGGCGTTATCCTCACCCACCGAGTCATCGCCGCCCAGGAAGTAGATGGACAGCCCCTGTTCCACACCAAGGGGGACGCCAACGACTTCATCGATCCTACCACCCTCAAGTTCGACGACAAAGTGGGCAAAGTAGTATATGACATACCCTGGATGGGATACTTTCTAGCCTACATAGGCGGACCCATGGGCAGGTTCTTGCCGATAGTGGTGCCCGGCATAGCCCTCTTCATACTGGCCCGACGCAATTCTCAGCATTCATCAGACCAACCTAAGGGAGCAAGGGATGTTGGCTAGGCTTACCAACGTGGCACTCATCGTCGCCGCAATTCTCCTAATATGGGGCAACGTCGGTCCCCGGCCCACCTACGCCCTCTTCACCGATACCAGCCCTAACGGGGGCAACGTCTTCACGACTAACCCATCTAGTGCCCTTTTCTATCTCACCCTCTCCCCGGGCAGTGCCACCCAGCCGGAAAACCCCTCGATTGGGGTAACTCAAGGGCTAAATAGCTCCCTCAAGCTGAACCTGGGACCATTGACCAAGGGGCCCAACCAGCAATTCTATCTGAGCGATGTCTTTCGGCTCACCAACAAGACAGGAGAGGATATTCAACTGGCGCTGAATGTAGCAGATGGGGGTGCTACAGGCAATAAGGCTTTAAGCCATCTCATAAAATCCATCGCCCTCGATTCTCAGGGCGGAGGCCAATCTCAAGTGCCGGCCCACACCCAGAGAGGAGTTGAGCTGAGATTGCAAGTGAACCCCTCCTCTGTCGTGGGCCCTTACAGTGGATACATAGAGGTGATAGATGTAACTCATTACCTTAAATCCTATGTATCCGTTATTTTAAAGGTGTTTCCAGGCTCCTCAAATGCAGAGAATGACGACGAAGAGGAAGATGAGGAATAGTACGAATTTCTCACATCATATAGTAAATATGGGAGATGTTAAGAAACCCTAAATGGAGTAAAAATAAGACCAATGGTATAAAGCGAATAAGGTCTCTCTCCAAGAAAGGGAATATTGTCATGGTAATCCACTCGCTGCAGTCCCAGGCTGAGGAGAACGTCAACCATAAGATGCTCACCGTACAGGAGGTAGCACAGAGGCTTCATGTGCACCCCAATACTGTGCGCCAGTGGAGCGACCTGGG
>JAZGDP010000243.1:0-4177 GCA_036477885.1 Dehalococcoidia bacterium | reverse complement strand
CGGGCTTGTGCCTAACACGGTGGTTTTTTTTTCTATTTCCAATGTAATCATTTTTTAATAAAACATCGGGGGGGGGGGGGTTGGCAAAGAACACGTAACATCAGGGCGAAGCAGTTTATGCTAAAATACGAAGTTCTCTAAATTATTCTATATGCTTTTTTAGGTGCTGTTATGAACACGTGGGTTCTTCAGCGTAACAGTAGCAGGGCCCTAGTGGAGATGGGGCTTCTAGCCCTCATCATAGGCACCTACAACAACCTCACCAATCTCCTACCCAGCGATGTTCACGATATAACCTATGTTCCCGTAAACCTGGCGTTCCTAGGGATTCTGCTGGCTTGGGTGCTGGGAAAATCCAACTTGTCGGCGGCAGATATAGGGTTAAGGCGCGATAACATCTTGTCTAGCCTTAAGTGGGGAGCCTTAATAGGCATCCTCATTCCTGCACCCCTTTTCATCCTGGCGGCTGTCCAGGATCTAGTGTGGAGGGTGGGAGTGGATGACCCTCGCATCGTGGGGATGACCTTGGGAACCCTCCTCTACCGAGTGCTCATCAGGATTCCTCTGGGCACCGCCCTATTCGAGGAGCTCTTGTTCCGGGGAATCCTCTATGGCAGGTTGATAACCCTCACCAACTTCACCCGCACGGCCCTCATAACCAGCGGCGTCTTCGCCCTGTGGCACATCACCCCCACGTTAAACGTGTTTAGGGACAGCGACGCCTTCTCCTCTGATATGCTGCTGGGCTTAGCCTTCGTGGGTGCTTTATTCGGCACCTTCTTAGGAGGGTTGATGTTTGCCTTTATTCGCTATCGCACCAACAGCGTGGCCGGATGCGTGGCGGCTCATGGGCTTATCAACTCCCTGGCTACTGTGGCCTTCTACATACGAGGGTAGCGTTGTCGTCCAACGTCCCTTTTAAGTACCCTTGAACCTGGGTGCCCTCTTCTCTAAAAAGGCGTGCACCGCCTCCTTGTGGTCGTCGCTGAGGAAGGTAAGCTCTTCCAGGGCCAGGGAGACATCGAAGGCCAGGTTGACTTCGTCCCTCAGGCGTTTATTCAGGCAACGCTTGGTCCAGCGGATGGCAAGGGTGGGCCCGGTGGCCAGACGCTGAGCTAGCTCCAGGGCCGTGGACATCAGCTCCTCCTTGGGCACCACCTTATTGAGCAGTCCGAGGCGCTCCGCCTCATCGGCCTTAATGAGATCGCCGGTGAAGAGAAGCTCCTTAGCCTTGGCCAAGCTGGTGAGCAGAGGCCAGATAACGGCACCCCCATCCCCCGCCACGATGCCCACTCGCACGTGGGGGTCTCCTATTCGTACCCCTTCGGCGGCGATGATGATGTCGCACATGAGGGCGATGGTGGCACCCAGACCTATGGTATCGCCGTTCAATGCGGCGATGATGGGCTTCTCCACCTCCAGCAGATTGTGAATCAGCCTCCTAGCCCCCACCAGCAGCTTTTTCCTGTCGGAAGGATCGTCAATGAGGGATTTCATCATCCTTAAGTCCCCGCCAGCGCAGAAGGCTCGCCCAGCCGCGGTAAGGACCATCACGTTTACTTCCTCATCTTCAGCGATATCCTCAAAGATATCTTCTAGCTCGCCGTGCATCTCAACGGTTATGGCGTTAAGGGCATCTGGTCTGTTAAGGGTTACAATAGCGACGGAATCCTGCTTATCTATCTTGAGGGTTTTGTAGCGGGAGTAGTCTATCACCTTGTACCACCTCCTCTTTAAGTAAGGTCAGTTTAGCATAAAGCTTAAGGAATGGATATTTGCCTGCGTTTATGGCATAATCTGGATGAATTGGCTTGGGGGTGAAGATGAAGGCCATTTCTTTACAGTCTCGATTGGAAAAAGGCGAGGTTATCCTCCTGGACGGAGGCATAGGCACCGAGATTAAACGCCGTGGGGCCACCGGAGGCCTTGCTCTTTTCACCGGTAACGCTCTCTTAGATTATCCGGATGTGGTGCGCGCTGTTTACGAGGACTATATCAGGGCAGGCGCCGATGTAATAACTACCAATACCTATTCCGCAAGCCCACACGGCCTGAAGAGAGAGGGTTTCGAGGAGGAGCAGTGCGCCGAAATGAACGGGATTGCGGTGGACTTAGCTAAAGAGGCCAGAGACAACGCCGCAGGAAATAGACAGGTCTACGTGGCGGGAGGCATGGGACCTCTGGAGAAGAGCTATCGCCCGGACCTGGCACTTCCTTATGAAAAGGCCCTCGCGAATTACCAAGCGCAGGCCAAGGCCCTGGCCGATGCCGGGGTAGACCTGATCCTACTGGAGACGATGAGTAGCATTTTTGAGGCCCGGGCAGGAGCAAAGGCAGCCCTGGAGACGGGGCTACCTACCTGGGTGGCTTTTGTGGCAGGGTCCGATGGCCGCCTCATCAGCCAAGAGGCCATGGAGGAGGTGGTAGAAGCGCTGGAGCCTGTGGGTGTGTCGGCTATTCTCATAAATTGCACCCCGCCGGAGCACGCCATCCTGGCCCTAAGAGAGCTGGCCAAGAAACATTCCGTTCCCATAGGTGCCTACTCTCAGGCGGGACGATATGTGGGGCCGGGATGGGACTTCGCCCCAGGCATATCCCCCCAAATGTATCTGCAACACGCTCGGGAATGGCTGTCTTTAGGTGCCCAGATCGTCGGAGGATGCTGCGCCACCACCCCCGACCACATAAAAGAGCTTAAGGCTCATCTCCTGGCCCCGGTCTCGGGGTAATGTCTCCCCATTTCACACTCGTGACATTGACCGGTAAATGACGCCTCGCTCATGAAGGGGTGGTCGTGTAAATCAAACAGTTTAGTAGCTATCATTTGACGTCTTGCCAAATACCTATGACATTACCCTCGGTATCGGCGATCTGAGCGTAAAACCCGAAATCTCCTACAGGGGATTTCGACACAAGGACTTTGCCACCCGCTTTCTCTATCCGTCCCAGATGCTCATCTATTGAGGGGACATTGATTACTATAGAAATTCCCTCCTGAGCGTGAGTGCCCCTCTGAAAGAATCCCCCATGGCACCTTTGGTTGGCCCTTTTCATCGCAGGGTACGGTAGTGGCTGGATAGTAATTCATGCCTGGGATTTCATCTATCTCCCAGCCAAAAATCCCTTGATAAAATCTTTTCGCTCTCTCCACATCATCGACTGGTATTTGAAAGTGATGTACCTTATTCATTCAACCGACCCCCTTTCACTCATGAAATATCAAAGAAAGTATCGCTACCGAGCCATCTCTAGATATCCCTGGCCCCCTTGGGCCAGCAGTTTCATTACACCGGTGGTTATGTAACGGAACCCCCACTGCTTGTACCTTCTGGCGTCCTCGGCATTTCCGGCATAGACCCCTGCGGCTTTACCTCCATCCTGTATCTGCCTGCCCAGCTTCTCTATCATCGACTGCACTTCTGGGTGCTTAAACTCTCCAGGGTATCCCATGGATGAGGATAGGTCTGTGGGGCCGATGAAGACCACATCAATCTCGCTGACGGCCAACATGTCCGGCAGATTCTCCACCGCATCCAGGGTCTCCACATGGGTTATTATCATCGTCTCTTCGTTGGCCATTTTGACGTAGTCGCTAAGGGAAGAGGTCAGCCCATAGTCCGCTGCCCTCACCGGGGCCAGGCCCCGCCTACCCACAGGAGGATACTTCACCGATCTCACCACAGCCTCCGCATCCTCTTTGGTGTTGATCATGGGCATCTGGACTCCCAGCGCTCCCACGTCCAGGTAGCGCAGTATGTTCTGCTGAACATTCATCGCCACCCTCACGATGGGGGTCAGCCCCACGTTATCCGCCGCCATAACCAGGCTTCCGCAAGCCGTAACGTCCATGGGGCCGTGCTCAGCGTCGATAACCACGAAGTCGAAGCCCAAATGTCCCACCACCTCCACCAGGGCAGGGGCATCTAATTCGCAGAAGGTTCCTATGATAGTTTCGCCGGACTTAAGCTTTTCCTTGGCCATATTCTTACGCATGTTCAGTCCTTTCGAAAATAGATTTAATTTTTATAGCCTTAATAGAAAAAGGTCAATGTGAAAGCACAAAAAGTGGCCTGTAACGTATTATCAATCCATTGCTATATTTGGAGTTATCTTATCGCATTGGCTCACGCAATATAAGATGGCACCGGATTTTCCCTCAAGAGGAGATGAGCTTAAG
>JAZGDP010000242.1:0-2232 GCA_036477885.1 Dehalococcoidia bacterium | reverse complement strand
AGAAAGGGCGTGAGAGCATGCTTTACGGCTGGACGGGAAAATTTCTGCGCATAGATCTGACTCGAGGCATCGTGACTAAAGAGGATGTGAACGCCGATTGGGCTAGGGACTATGTAGGGGGCAGAGGATTGGCGACGAGGTATCTCTTAGAGGAGATGGACCCCACGGTCGATCCCTTTAGCCCCGATAACAAGATGATTTTGGCCACGGGGCCCCTTACCGGCACCAACGCCTCCTGTGGCGCTCGCTATGCCGTCATGACCAAGAGCCCTCTCACCGGAGGCATAACCAGCTCTAACTCAGGGGGGCATTGGGGGCCCGAGCTTAAGTTCGCCGGCTACGATATGGTCATGCTAGAGGGAAAGGCGCCCAAACCCTCCTATATCTGGATCGACGATGACAAGGTTGAGATCCGTTCGGCAGAAAATATCTGGGGCAAAACGGTTCCGGAGACCGAAGACCTGATCCGTAAAGAGACAGGTGTGCCCGACTGTAAGATAACATGCATCGGCCCGGCGGGGGAGAATCTGGTCCGGTTTGCCGCCATCATCAACGATAAGGCTCGAGCGGCAGGTCGCTCCGGTGTAGGAGCGGTGATGGGATCCAAGAACGTTAAAGCCATCGCCGTCAGAGGCAGCAAGGGTGTGAGGGTGGCCTCCCCCGATGCCATGTTTCGCACTGTCTGGGCCTCCAAGAAGAAGCTCAAAGAGAGCGCCGGTCGCCAGGAGATGACGCAGACAGGCACCGCAGCTATCCTGAACCCCATAAACGAGGCTAATGGCTTTCCCGTCCGAAACCATCAGGAGGTCCATATGGAACATGGAGAGAATCTCAGTGGAGAGACCCTCTCCAAGACACATCTGGTAGCCAATAAAGCTTGTTTCGCCTGCACCATAGCTTGCGGACGGGTCAGCGCACTAAAGGAGAACGATTCCCTAAAGTATATGGTGAACACGCATCCCCGCAACTGGAAGATAGCCGGAGAAGGTCCAGAATACGAGGTGCTCTGGGGTCTCGGCGGCGATACCGCTGTAGATGACCTGGTGGCGGTGATAAAGGCCAACTTCCTATGCAACGACCTAGGGCTAGATCCCATCTCCATGGGCTCCACCCTGGCAGCGGGCATGGAGCTGTATGAGAAGGAACATATAACGCAGGAGCAAACGGGTATGCCCCTCAGCTTCGGCAGCGGTGAGACCCTGATCAGGATGGTGGAGGCAACGGCCTATCGGGAGGGCTTCGGTAATGAGCTAGCGGAGGGCTCCAAACGAATGACCGCTAAATTTGGCCACCCCGAACTCCACATGGGCTCCCATGGACAGGAGTTCGCCGCCTATGACCCCCGTACCTTTCGAGGGATGAGTCTGGCCTATGCCACCTCTAACAGGGGTGCCTGTCACCTGCAGGCCTTCACCCCGGATGCCGAGTTGTTCAGCTCACCCAAGAAGATGGACCCCCAAGCAGCCGAAGGAAAGGCCGAGTTGGTCAAGGGGCTACAGGATGAGACCAGCGTCATCGACGCCACAGGCTTATGCCGCTTTGTCAGTGCAGGCATGGACTTAGACGATTATCGCCAAGCGGTGGTGGCCGCCACCGGTATAAACTACACCAAGGAAGACTTCATAAAGGCCGGCGAAAGGATCTGGAACCAGGAACGTCTGTTTAACATCAAGGCAGGGCAGACAAGCAAGGACGATAGCGTGCCCCCCAGGATCGACGAGAAGAGCAAGCTGAACGAGATGCTGCCCGAGTATTACAGCCTCCGGGGATGGACCCCCAAGGGCGAGCCTACTAAGGAAAAACTTGCGGAGTTGGGCATAATTTAATACTTCGGCTCCCTTCATGGATCGGGCCGAGATGGCGGAAGTAAGGTTTTTGGGGAGGGTAAGAGCCCTGACAGGGGTATCTACTAAGCACGTAGAATCAGCCACAGTGAGGGAGGCGCTGATAAAGCTGGCTCAGGAGTATGGGCCTAAACTTGAAGAGCTCTTGTTTCCTGAAGGAGGGGTGGAAAGCAATAACATAAACCTCAACACCGATGTATTAGTTCTTGTGAACGGTCGCAATATTAATTTCATGGGAGGCCTCGATACATCCTTAGATATTAAAGATCGGGTAACCCTTATTTTTCACGGCGCAAAAGGTTATCCAGGAGGGTAGATAGATGACCACCAGTAACGGAAAGAGACACGTAATCCTAGGAGCAGGGCCTGCTGGCCTGAACGCTATAGA
>JAZGDP010000241.1:0-7317 GCA_036477885.1 Dehalococcoidia bacterium | reverse complement strand
AATTTTTGGTGGCCTCAGGGTGCTGACTAAAGCTCTCAAAAACCCAGTCGTAATTAGTAGTAAATATTGGTATTATTCCATAGTTCTGAGATGCTAAATGGAGAGTCTCAAATAGCCATGCATATGTATTAAACACTGCATTAGGGTCCACATTTGAGTAATGAGAGATTACCTCTTTGATCATATATTCCCTTAGCTTAAGTAGGCCTTTAGTGTTAAAGTCTATTATGGGTTTTGCTAGCCCTTTTGTGCCAGCGAGTTGGTATGGTAAGTTGGGCAATTTTACCATTTCAGACAAAGTAACCGACAAGTCTTTCAAGTAATCCAGCACAATCTCTACATCTGCTTTAGGCCTATCATAGTATTTCCTACTGAGATCATATATGCTTCTGAGATGCTGTTCTAAATCATTTGGCTGGAAGGATATCCCGTCATTTTCTGTTATCCTTGTTTCCAAAGATTTGTGAAGGTCACCAAGAAATCCCTCTGTAGTCTTCAGGCGCAGAGGTGTTGATGCACCTGCTCCCACAAAAAGTACAATTGGAGAGTTAATTATGTGAGGATTTACCTTGAATTCTTGCTTAGCCATAAGCCGTTCTCACAAAATTAATGCCTAAAATGCCTCGTACCCGTAAACACCATGGCGATGTTGTGCTTGTTGGCCTCGTCTATCACTTCCTGGTCCCTGATGGAGCCGCCGGGCTGGACTATGGCGGTAACACCGCCCTCCCCCGCCAGCTCCACCCCGTCGGCGAAGGGGAAGAAGGCGTCGGAGGCGAGGACGGCTCCCTTGGCCCTCTCCTCGGCCCGCCTGAGGGCCAGATGGACGCTCACCACTCGATTGGGCTGCCCCGCCCCCATCCCCAGCAAGGCTCCGTCTTTGGCAATGACGATGGCGTTGGACTTCACATGCTTCGCCGCCCTCCAGGCGAAGGCTAAGTCCGCCAGCTCCTGTGGGGTGGGGTGGCGCTGAGTCACCGGTTTCCACTGTGCTGGGTCCTCGGAGGCGTCGTCGGGGGTCTGGACGAGGAACCCTCCCGCAACCCTGCGATACTCCAGGGAGGCCCCCTTTTCAGCGGCGGTCGAGGCCATGGACAGAATGCGCAGGTCCTTCTTGCGCTTCAGGCGCTCCAGGGCCTGGGGAGCGTAGTCGGGGGCTAATATGATCTCGTAGAAGGTCTTGGCTATCTCCTCGGCGGCCTCCAGGGTCAGGGGCCGGTTGATGGCCACGATGCCGCCGAAGGCCGAGACGGGGTCGCCGGCCAGGGCTCTGCGGTAGGCCTCCCCCAGGTCTTCGTGGGAGGCGAGGCCACAGGGGTTGGTGTGCTTGATTATCGCCACCGTGGGGTCGTCGAAATCGGTAACCACCCGCCAGGCGGCGTCGGCGTCGAGGATGTTGTTGAAGGAGAGCTCCTTCCCCCACAACTGCTTAGCCGAGGGTATGCCGCCCTCCTTGGCCAGGACATCCTTATAGAAGGCGGCGCTCTGGTGGGGGTTCTCGCCGTAGCGGAGGCTCTGGAGCTTAACCAGGCCCGCCGTCAGCTCCAAGGGCAAAGCATCTTCATCAACATTAAGATATCGGGCGATGGCGGTATCGTACAGGGCTACATGCTGAAAGGCCTTCTGAGCCAGCCTCTTTCGCAACTCTAGGCCCACCTCGCCTCCGGACATCTCCTCCAGCAGGAGGGAATAGTCGGAGGAGTCCACCACCACCAGCACGTGGGGAAAGTTCTTGGCCGCCGCCCGGATGAGGGTGGGGCCGCCGATGTCGATGTTCTCCAGGGCCTCTTCTAGAGTAACTCCCTCACGGCTCACCGTCTCCACGAAGGGGTAGAGGTTTACCACCACCATATCTATGGTCCGTATGCCACGCTCCGCTAGCTGGGCCAGGTGCTGGGGTATGTCTCGCCGGGCGAGGATACCGCCGTGGACCGCCGGGTGAAGGGTCTTTACCCTGCCGTCCAGGATCTCAGGGAAGCCCGTCAGCTCCGATACGCTCTTGACCGCTAGCCCCCCCTCCTCCAAGGCCCTTTGAGTGCCCCCGCTGCTGAAGATCTCCACCCCCAGAGTGCTGAGGCCTCGGGCGAAGTCGACTACCCCTCTCTTGTCCGACACGCTGATGATGGCCCGCAACATCCCCCTCCTCTTGAGTTTAGCAGAGTTAATCTCTTGACATTGAGCCAGAGCATTCTCTGGCAGACGCAGTCTCTATCTTTCCCTCCCAGCCGAACGGTGGGTGGGGATGGAAAGGTATTTTTGTGACCAAACACTGCAGCTATCCCTTGAGTATAACCCTCTCCTCTCCCCTCTGTCGGACTATTCGCCCGATGGAACGAAGCCCGGGGAGCTGGCCCATTAGCGCCTGTTCCTGCGCCGGCGAGGCTATGACCGCCATCCCTATGCCCATGTTGAACACTCGGTACATCTCCCTCTCCGATACCTTGCCCCGCTCCTGGATGAGGCTGAATATGGGCGGCACCGCCCAGGAGGACTTATCTATCTCCGCCGCCAGCCCCTTAGGAACCACCCTGGGGATGTTGTCCACCAGCCCACCCCCCGTTATGTGGGCCAGCCCCTTTATTATCGGTAGAACAGGCTTCAGCACTTGATAGTAGCAGCGGTGAGGCTCCAGAAGCTCCTCCCCCAGGGAGCGTCCCAGCTCAGGATAGGTCATGTCCAGAGGAGAGCGGTCGTTCTCTATGCCGAATATCTTTCGCACCAGGGAATAGCCGTTGGTGTGGAGGCCGCTGGAGGGGAGGCCCCAGAGGATGTCCCCTTCTTCGATAGACGAGCCGTCTATGAGCTGCTCTCGCTCCACCGCCCCCACTATGAAGCCCACCACATCGAAGTCGGAGCCGGCATATACACCCGGCATCTCGGCTGTCTCCCCGCCGATGAGGGCACAGCCCACCTCTTTACACGCCTGGGCCATTCCCTTAACAAGGTGGACGACTTTATCGGGCACCAGTTTGCCCATGGCCACGTAGTCCAGGAAAAAGAGGGGGACGGCGCCGCAGGTGAGGATGTCGTTGACGCAGTGGTTGACCAGGTCTATTCCCAGAGATTCGTATCGGTCGAGGAGGGAGGCTATCTTGAGCTTGGTGCCCACTCCATCGGAGCTGGAGACCAGCACAGGCTGGCGATATCCCTTTAGCTGAAAGAGGCCGCCGAAGAATCCCACATCTCCCAAGACCTCGGGGCGTAGAGTGGAGTGGGCGTGCTCTTTTATCAGTTCCACGGCTCGTTGGGCCGCATCTATATCTACTCCCGAGTCTTTATAGCTCTCTTTCACCGGTGGTCATTGCCCTTTAGGCGAGGGTACAGTGGTCTCCAGAGCCAGTTTGTCCATCTCCAGCTGGACAGGTATGGGGTATTCGCCGGTGAAGCAGGCCGTACAGAGGGAATCGTTGGGTATGCCCACTGCCTCCACCAGGCCCGCGATGCTGAGATAACCCAAGGAATCGGCGCCGATAAACTCCCGGATCTCCTCCACACTCTTTTGAGCCGCCAGGAGCTCCCTCCGGGTGGCGAAATCCACTCCGAAGAAGCAGGGGTAGCGGATGGGTGGAGCACACACTCGCATGTGCACCTCTTTAACCCCCGCCTTTCTCAACAGGCTCACCACGTGGGGAGTGGTAGTGCCCCTCACGATGCTATCGTCCACCACCACTACTCGCTTGCCCGCCAGAATCTCCGGCAAGGGGTTGAACTTCAGCTGCACCCCCAGCTCTCGGAACCGCTGGTCGGGCTCTATAAAGGTGCGCCCCACATAACGATTCTTGAGCAGTCCATCACCAAAGGGTATCCCCGATTCCCTGGAATATCCTATGGCGGCGGCGGTCGCCGAGTCGGGAACGCCCATCACCATATCGGCTTCCACGGGATATTCCCTGGCCAACCTCGCCCCCATGGCCTGCCGCGCTGCGTAAAGGAGGCGTCCCCCAAAAACGCTATCGGCACGGGCGAAGTAGATGTGCTCGAACACACAAAGGGCGTTCCTTTGGGAGGTGTCCAACTGAAAGCTGTGAGCCCCCGATGAGTCGATGAAAACTGCTTCTCCAGGCTCCACCTCCCGGATCACCTGGGCCCCTATGTGATCAAGGGCACAACTCTCCGAGGCTATGGCCCAACCTCCGTTCATTCTCCCCAGGGAAAGAGGTCGCACTCCCATAGGGTCCCGTATGCCTATGAGTCTATCCTTGGTGAGAAGCACCAGGGAGTAGGCCCCCTGGAGCCTGCGCATGGTATATCTGATCTTCTCTTGCCAGTTTTTGCCAGGGGCGGCCACCAGGAGATTGGCGATAACCTCGGAGTCGGTGCCGGTATTAAAGGTGAACCCACTCCCCTCCAGCTCTTCTCTCAGGGGCTTAGCGTTGACCACGTTGCCGTTGTGCCCCAGGGCTATATCGCCCCATGCTCCATTCACCTTCATAGGCTGGGCGTTGTTGAGATGACTGGAGCCTGTGGTGGAGTAACGGGTATGCCCTATGGCAATATGCCCGGGCAGGCGAGCCAGGTCCTCTTCCTCGAAGGCTTGGGCCACCAGCCCCATGGAGGTATATAGATGGAGGCGTCGGCCGTCGGATGTGGCTATGCCTGCGCTTTCCTGCCCCCGGTGTTGCAAGGCGAAGAGGCCGTAAAAGGTTATTTTAGCTACGTCCTCTCCGGGGGCAAATACGCCGAAGACTCCGCAAGCCTCCTTTAAGTTATCAGCCATACTCGTCCCAAGGAATGCTCCTTTTACCGACTGGCCGATAGAGAATGGGAGGGAACCAGTAGCATTATAACCCCATCATTCATGGCTAGTCAATTCCACTGGGCCAATGATGAGAGCTCCCTCATCCCATCACGCACCTCCCATTGAAACCCCCTCAATTCTGTTCTATCTATATGATGTCGGCTTCTCCCCATTAAATCATAAGGGGTGGGATAAGGACTAGTATTTAGTAATAGGGCTACGGAGTGGGTTGGGCTTCGTCATGAGCTCAGCCGAACGGAGTGAAAGAAATGATAGGCTTTAGCGGCGAGCATACAGAGCTTACCCTGAAAAAGCGTATCTCTTGGATAGACTAATCTTTATGTATTTATCCCACCCACCCCTTGACGCTTTTTGATATTGAGCCAGGAGGCGCCAATCGAAGGGAAGGGGCCCCATTTTGAAAGCGATACGACCTCGATTTCTTACCTAAGGGTTGACTATGGCCCTAGGCTCCCCTTATCATTTGGGAAATAGACTCGCTATTGAAATTAAGTTCAATGAACTCCCTGCATTTTGCCCTAAGGACCATCTCCCAGGGGCTGAAAACAACACAGATCAAACCCCTGATCCTAACCATGCGCCCCAAACAATGGGTTAAAAACCTGGTGATCTATTTGCCCTTCTTTTTCACCCTCAATCTTTTTTGGGATCCAACAGATTTATGGCGAGTATTTTCTCTACTGGGGAAGACCTCCCTGGGCTTCATCCTCTTCTCCTTTATATCGGGGGCAATATATATATTCAACGACTTAATGGATTTGGAAGGGGATAGGGCCCACCCCCAAAAGCGTCATAGGCCCCTAGCCTGCGGCAAGCTAAGTCCTGCCACCGCCAAAGTAGCGGCGTCCATGTTATTGCTGGCCTCTCTACCGATGGCATTCATCCTGGAGGTAAACTTCGGGCTGGTGGCCCTAGCGTACACGTCTCTCATGTTAGCCTATAGCTTATATCTAAAGCGAGCGGTCATTTTGGATGTTTGCGTCATTGCCGCGGGATTTGTCCTACGGGCGGCGGCGGGGGCAGTGGTGATAGAAGTAGCCCCCTCCCCCTGGCTCTTCACCTGTACCGCTCTAGGGGCCCTCTTCCTAGGTTTCGGCAAACGCCGCGGTGAGCTATTCCTCTTAGGGAAGGGTGGCGGGGCTCATAGGGAGGCCCTGAGAAGCTACACCCCTCGCCTGTTAGATCAGCTTATAGCGATAATAGCGCCATCTATATTAATAGCCTACGCCTTTTACACCTTTACCGCCGAAAATCTCCCTTCCAACAACGCCATGATGTTCACCATCCCCTTTGTGGTGTATGGAGTGCTCAGATATCTTTATCTTATGCACGGCAAAAAGCTGGGTGGGAGCCCTGAAGAGGTCCTGTTTACCGATAAGCCCCTCATCATCACCATCCTCCTCTGGCTCATCACCTCCATCGCCATCTTATGGGTTTATCGCGGCTCTTAGGCCTTTCCCACCAGTAGCCGTATTTTGGTTCAGACCTAAGTAAATTCCTCCTATCCCAGCAAGCTATCCCCCTATGCTCCCTCTCCTCTGGGGCGATTGACACCTTAAAAAGCCTTAAAGTATAATCCAAGGGTAACGAGAAAAACATTATGCCTAAGCGAACGTATCAACCCAAGAGGATTCCCCGCAAACGGGAACACGGATTTCGAGCAAGGACGAAGACCCGTGGAGGTAGAGCCATCTTAAAGCGAAGGCGACTCAAAGGGCGCCACAGGCTAACGATATGATGCAAAGGGAATCTAGATTATCCGGTTCAAAACGGTTCAGCGAGGTTTTAAAACGAGGCAGGAGATGGCCCAGCGAGTTGCTGGTGCTGATAATCCTCCCCAATGCCTTGGAGAGAAACCGATACGGTTTTTCCGTGAGCAAGCGCTTAGGGAAAGCCGTGGTGAGAAATAGGGTGAAACGCCGGTTAAGGGAAGCAGCTAGACTGATTCCAGTACATCCGGGGTGGGACATAGTGTTCACCGCCCGTAAAGCGGCCTCTAAAGCCGACTTCGCCACGCTGAAGGGAGCGATAGAGGAGCTACTAGCTCGAGCCCAGCTGCTGCAACCTTCCGACATAACGAATCCCGAGGGAGCTATAGATGAAGAAGATAGTTTTAGGAGCAATTCGCCTTTATCAGGTGGCCATCTCCCCCTTCACTCTGTCTAATTGTCGCTATGAGCCCTCATGTTCCTGCTATGGACATGAGGCCATCCAAAGGCACGGAGCGTTTAAGGGAGGCTGGCTAACAATAAGGCGCATTAGTCGATGTACTCCATGGGGTAAAGGTGGATACGACCCTGTGCCTTGAGCCTTAACCCTTGCTCTCTTTTACGTTTGCCGAGACCGCCCCTTAGGGGCTTATTGGGGGCCAGCATTGTTATTCAGTGGATCACAACTAAATTCGGGGGTTTTTTTAAAGCGGTCCCATAAAAGGAGACACGGACTAAGTAGAAGACCCCTCCTTTTCATGCTTCTTGTCATCGCTTCCTTGAGCCTTGGCGCCTGTGGTCTGGGCGGCGACTTTGTTGGCTGGTCGGGCCCGGCCCTATCGGGCAACA
>JAZGDP010000240.1:0-5278 GCA_036477885.1 Dehalococcoidia bacterium | reverse complement strand
TGCTCCTGGATGAGCCGGCCTCGGCGCTGGACCCCATGGGGCGCCGCGATATGCTGGAGACGATTCACTCTCTAAAAGGAGAGACGACGGTGTTCATCTCCACCCACATCCTGGCGGACGTAGAGCGTATTTGCGATCGCATCGCCATCGTCAACCGCGGCAAGCTGGTGACCATGGGCGCCATCGATGAGCTCCGAGCTCAGCGTCAGCAGGCGCTCTTCGAAATCGAATTCCAGGAGGATATGGCTCAGGTAGCAAGTCGGCTGGAGACCGTCCCTTGGGTACGATCCAGCGAGGTGTTGCAGCGGAACGAGCGCTCAGTGCTCCAAGTGGAGGTAACCGATCTGGAGAGGGCAAAGAAGGAGCTACCTGGCCTCCTAGTGGAGAGCGGCTTAACGCTATTGCGCTACGAGCTGACCTCGGTGAGCCTGGAGGAGATCTTCATGGAGCTGGTGGGTGGTGAGGAGGAGGCGTCGTGACCGGCTTATGGGTGTTGGTGCGTAAGGAGGTCCTGGAGCAGCGGCGCACCCACAAGTTCCTGGCCATGGCCGCTGTATTTACCCTGGTCGCCGTTCTGGGCCCGACGGTCTTCCGCATCGTGCAACACCTCCAGGATGAGCCCCATGGGGTGGAGCAGGCCCGGGAGGCCCTGGTAAACATCGGAGGCGGGATGATACCTTTCTTGGGCATCTTCCTCGCCATCATCATCACGATGGGCGCCCTGGCCAGCGAGCGGGCAAGCGGCACGGCGGCCATGACCCTCAGCAAGCCGGTAACCCGGGCCGCCTTCGTGGCGGCCAAGTTCCTGGGGCTCGGGGCGTCCATTTTCGGTGCCGTGGCCATTGCGGGCACCGTGGCCTATCTGCTCACCCTATTCTTATTTGCCGACGGCGGCCTCGGTCGCTTCGCTGTGGGGCTGGTGATCACCGCCACCTACCTCCTCTTCGTCGGCTCCATTGCCCTGTTCTGGAGCGCCATGTTTTCGCGGCAATTGCTGGCCGGCGGCATCGCCTTCGTCCTGATGGTTGTGCAAGGGATCCTGACCGGCATTCCTCACACGGAGCGGTTCTGGCCTATAAGCAGCGTCGATTGGTCTATGAGCATCATCCGGGGGGAGGCCAACGACCGCTGGCCCGGCTTCGCCATCGCCTGTGGGCTCATCGTGGTGCTGAGCCTCGCATCCTGGGTCATCTTCCGTCGTAAGGAGTTATAAAAAGGACGCTGGAAAAAGCTAAATAAATCCCAAAACACCCCGTTAGGCGACATGGCATCCCCTGGCGGTCCTATAAAAAACTGGTTTAAATATATTGTCCCGGGATGAGTGGAGCCCTTGGGCCGATCTCCTCCCTTGACCCAGGTACCCCCTCTCCGACTAACGCTTAAATGAGTTTCCTATCAAGCGAGAGCTTTCCTAAGACTGGCTCCTATGCTATAATCTCTTGGGCAAAACATGGAGAGTAAACTTTGAAAGTATCCACAGAGGAAACTGCCGAAAGACAGATGCTCTTAAATATAGAGGTGGAACCTGAGGAGGTGGAGGAATCCCTGGAGCGGGCTTATCGGCGTTTAGTGCATAGGGCGAAGATCCCTGGTTTTAGAAAGGGTAAGGCACCTCGTTCCCTGTTGGAACGATATTTGGGGAGGGGAGCTATATTGGAGGAGGCGCTGAGCCACCTGGCCCCCGAAGTAGCCAACCGGGCCATCAAAGAGAAGGAGATCGATGCCATTGCTCAACCCCAGGTAGAGGTGGCTCAAATAGACCCGGTGGTAATTAAAGCCACCGTATCCCTACACCCCACAATTCAGCTAGGGGATTACCACGAGATCAGCCTGAATGCTGAGCCTGAGGAGGTCAGCGAAGAGAAGGTGGATAATGTCATTGAGGAGATTCGGTTTAATCAGACTCCCTGGGAGCCCGTTAATAGGGCTGCGGCCTTGGGTGACCTCCTCACCATAGATGTAGAGGGTAAAATAGAGGGCAAAACGGTGCTTAGCGAGAAAGGCGTTGCTTATCGTCCCACGGCGGATACGAATGTCCCAGTGCCTGGTTTTGCCGCCAAGCTGAAGGGGATGCGAAAGGGAGAGGCCAGGGAGTTTACCCTATCCTTCCCGCAGGACGAGGAGAAAAAGGACCTGGCCGGCAAGGAATGCCACTTTAAGACTACCCTGGTGGAAGTTAAGGCTAAAAAGCTCCCCAAGCTGAATGATGAGTTTGCCAAGGGGGTGGGGGAAGGCTTTGATAGCTTGCAGACCCTGAGAGAAAAGGTAGCTGCCGACCTCAAGGAGATGGCCGAGCGAGAGGCCAGAAGTAGCTTAGAGGATAAGGTGGTGGAGGCGATGATGGAAAAATCTCAGGTGGAGTTCCCACCCATCTTGGTGGAGCGGGAGATAGATCGCCTCCTCGTAGATGAAGTGGAACGACTGGCAGCGCGAGGTATTAAGTTTGAGACATACCTTAAAAGTGTGGGCAAGAAGGGGGAGGAGCTGCGGGAGGACTTCCGTCCTTTGGCCGTCAAGAGGGTAACCACCTCTCTCATCCTGGGGAGGGTGGCGGAGCAGGAGAGTTTGGCTGTAGGGCCCGACGAGATAAGCGCTGAGGTGGATGCCATGGTCAATAAGGCCGGAGAGAAGGCAGAGGAGGTACGTAAGCTCTTCGGCTCTCAGGAATCCCTCCACTCACTGGAAAGGGCTATTCTAACAAGGAAGGTATTACAATGTCTCACGGAGATAGCTACCAGCAATGAAAAGAAACCCACTACCGCAAAGGTAAAATCGGCGAAGAAGGCTACGGAAGGAGAAGATAATGAGGGCTGAAAATATAATTCCCATGGTCATAGAAAGCGGAGCGCGAGGCGAGAGGGCTTTTGATATCTACTCCCTCTTACTGAAAGAGCGCATCGTCTTCTTGGGCACCCCCATAACCGACCACGTGTCCAATCTTATTATAGCCCAGCTTCTATACTTGGAGCGAGAGGACCCGGAGAAGGATATAAGCCTTTACATAAACTGTCCCGGCGGTGTCATCAGCTCCGGACTGGCTGTTTATGATACTATGCGGCTGGTAAGAAGCGACATCTCTACCATCTGTGTAGGTATGGCAGCTAGCATGGGGACAGTCTTGCTCTGTGCGGGGGCTAAGGGAAAGCGTTACGCCTTGCCTAACTCTACTATCCACATGCATCAGCCCATGGGAGGGGCTCAAGGTCAGGCCTCAGATATCGAGATTGCCGCCAAGGAGATCCTTAGATTGCAGGACGTCATCCGCAATGTCCTCGCGGAGAACACCGGGCAGGATTACGATAAGATAGCCAAAGACACCGATAGGGATTTCTATCTGAACCCCCAGCAGGCCCTGGAGTATGGCATTATCGATGAAATCCTCATCAGGCCTGTGGAGACCGAGGCTAAAAAGACCGCCTGATATAATAGAAAGGCATGACCAAGAAACGGAGGGATGAATGACTCGCTCTAAGGGAGAACAGGGTCAATATAGGTGTTCCTTCTGTGGCAAGGACCAGAACCAGGTGCGCCGCCTCGTGGCCGGGCCGGGACAGGTGTTCATTTGCGATGAATGCATCCATTTAAGCCAGCAGGTAATCGATGAGGAACAGGCACCCCCTACCACCTCCCTTTCCACCTCCGATAAGCTTCCGACTCCCAAACAGCTATGCGAGCGTCTGAGCGAATATGTCATCGGCCAGGAGCGGGCCAAGAAAGTCCTTAGCGTTGCGGTGTACAACCACTATAAACGCATAGCGCCTGGGGCCAAGGATATGGGAGTGGAGCTTGAGAAGACCAATATCCTGCTAGTAGGTCCTACTGGTTGTGGCAAGACCCTCCTGGCACAGACCCTGGCCAGGATCCTGGACGTGTCTTTTACCATCGCCGATGCCACTGCACTCACCGAGGCCGGTTATGTAGGGGAGGATGTGGAGAACATTCTCCTGCGTCTCATTCAAGCGGCCGACTACGATCTAGGGCGAGCCGAAAGGGGCATCGTCTATATAGATGAGATAGACAAGATAGCTCGCAAAAGCCCTAACCCATCCATAACCAGGGATGTCTCCGGTGAGGGGGTCCAGCAGGCCCTCCTTAAGATCATCGAGGGCTGTGTGGCCAACGTTCCTCCTCAAGGGGGCCGCAAACACCCTCACCAGGAATACATACAGATTAAGACCGATAACATCCTCTTTATCTGTGGCGGTGCCTTCGATGGCCTGGAGGACATCATTGAAGACCGGATGAGTAGAGAGGTGAGGACTATAGGCTTCAAGGCGTCGATAAAGACTAAAAGGAGCGCTAAGGGGTCCGAGGATGTCCTGAGACGCATAATCCCCGATGATCTTCTGGCCTTCGGCCTCATCCCAGAATTTGTGGGCCGTCTACCCATGGTGGTCGGTGTGGGGGCCCTCGCCAAGGAAGATCTGCTGCGAATCCTCACCGAGCCTAAAAACGCCGTGGTCAAACAGTATCAGCAGATATTCGCCTGGGACAAGGTGGAGCTGGTCTTTACCCAGGAGGCCCTGGAGGCGGCAGCCGAGCAGGCTTTAAAACATAAAACGGGGGCTAGGGGACTGCGATCTATCATAGAGGAAAACCTTCTGGATGTCATGTATGATATACCTTCCCTGGGCGATGTGAGTGAGTGTGTCATCAATGCCGATACCATTGTGCACAAAAAGCGCCCCTTGCTTCTCTCCTCTTCGGGACACCCCATAGAAGAAGAGCAGAAACGCTCCGCTTGAATTTCGCAGGGCTCCCGCCTTTCGTTTCCTAAGATAGATATAATCTTGGTTTTGAGGAGGGGAGATGTCTGGTGTTCTCTACGAGCGAAAAGGACATATAGCCTATATCACCCTTAATCGACCCGAGGTGATGAACGCCATGAATCGCGAGGTGTGGGAGGGGATAACCGAGGCTTGGATAAGGGTGCGGGATGACCCCGAGGTGTGGACGACCATAGTCACGGGAGCGGGTGAAAAGGCCTTCTCTGCCGGCGCAGACCTCAAGGAGATGGCCGAGCGCCGTGCCCTGTGGAAGAAGGAGGGCGGGGAGTTTATTCCCAGCCATTTCCGGACTACGCCTATGCGGGGATTAAATGTATATAAGCCCTTCATCGCCGCTGTTAACGGCTATTGCCTGGCTGGGGGATTGGAGCTGGCCCTGGTGTGCGATATAAGAATAGCGGCGGAGCACGCCACCTTTGGCCTGGCCGAGGTCACCCGGGCTATCATCCCGGGGGCAGGGGGCACCCAGCGGTTGCCTCGCCTGATACCCT
>JAZGDP010000024.1:0-6180 GCA_036477885.1 Dehalococcoidia bacterium | reverse complement strand
ATGACCAATAGTACCAATTTCTTACGGCATATAGCAAATATGGGAGATGTTAAGAAACCCTAAATGGAGTAAAAATAAGACCACTGGTATAAAGCGAATAAGGTCTCTATCCAAGAAAGGGAATATTGTCATGGTAATCCACTCGCTGCAGTCCCAGGCTGAGGAGAACGTCAACCATAAGATGCTCACCGTACAGGAAGTAGCACAGAGGCTTCATGTGCACCCCGATACTGTGCGCCAGTGGAGCGACCTGGGGCTGTTAAAGGTCTACCATCTCGGTCCCAGGCGGGATCGGATATTCAGCGAAGCCGATCTAGTGGAGTTTCTTTCGCAACTTGGAGAGGGAGGCCTAGAGACAGAGGGCAATTATATTCGATTTTTGTAAATCAACGGCTCGCGATTTCCTAACTAATAATTGCCATCACATGGCCGCTGCCATAGCCTTCTACGCATTTTTCTCCCTTTTCCCCTTGACCCTGACGGCAGTATCCATCTTCGGCATAGTGATGGATAACGATGTCTTAGCGGCACGAGCGTCAGAGGCCATAGGAAATGCGGTGCCTGTCTCCCAGGAATTCGTAGCCGACACTATTAGCGGCGTGGTGAAAGCGTGGCCCTACACCGGTGCCGTAGCTACCCTGGGGCTGTTGTGGGGCGCCATGTCGGTATTCTCAGCCATAAGGAAGGGGATCAACGCCGCCTGGAGTATCAAGAGGCCTCGCTCCTTCCTTCATGAAAGGTTGATAGACTTCGCCCTTATGTTGGGCATTGGCCTTCTATTTATCCTCTCTATCTCCTCTACCGCCCTTTTAAAGGTGGCACGAGAGCTCAGCCTGACCATCGGCGGGCCAACCCTGTTCGATTCAGACGTGTTTATGAACTTCTTGGTGGAGGCTATGCCCCCTATTCTGACCTTCGCCACTTTCATGGTTCTTTACAAATATCTACCCAACGCGCGGACGAGTTGGAAGGATGTTTGGCCTGGGGCTTTGCTAGCCACTGTTTGCTTCGAGGCGTTGAAAAACCTCTTCGTCTGGTACTTAGGTAACTTCCCCATTTACAACTTGGTGTATGGCTCTCTGGGGGCGGTAGTGGCTCTTCTAGCTTGGGCCTATTTCTCCGCGGTGATTCTCGTCTTCGGGGCCGCGGTATCCTACCAACTCTACAAAATGCGTGTCCTCAGAAGCCGGCCACCCAGGGCTGACCTTTATGCCTCCCCCTTGGATCTAAGGCGACTCCAACCTCTGACGCCCAAGAAGGATGAGTAGGTCAGGTTCGATCCGCAGGGGTTCATCGTTACCATTGTCACCCAGGATGACGCCGAGCTGGAAGACCTGGCCCAAAGAATGGGTCAATTCAACGCAGATAATGGCATTCACAGCTCCCTGGTTCTGGCTGCGGCTAACCGCTTGTGGAATACCCTCAACGCAGTTCTATCTTCATCTCCAAGGTGGAGCCCTTCGATAGAAAAGAGGTTCACCCAAAGATGGGGCTATGCTGTCAGCATCATGGTAGGAGCCTATGAAGACGGATTCAAGGAGGCCATGTTTCAGCGGAACACGGATTTGGAACAGACCCTGGACAGGCTTCGCGAACGAACACAGGAAGTGAAATCGCTCAACCATATGGTTCAGCAGCTTATCCAAATTGCACCTCTATCCGAACCGACTAAGAGGGACGCCGAGGGCCTCATCTCCGATATTGAAAAATTGCTGGAATGGATGGAATGAGGTTTGGGGTCGGCCAAGAGCCCCCCAAAGAGGAATGTCTATGAGGCCTCACCTCTCCGTCTGCACCCACAGCTTGTGGCCGTCGGTCTCCACCTCTATGGTGCCGTGCTGAGCCGTCTGATATATTCGCTCATCCTCTATTACACCCTCTAGGGTATTCAGGGTGTCGGCGTGGGGGTGTCCGAAGGGGTTTTCTACCCCAACGGAGATCACCGCTATTTCGGGGTCCACCACAGAGAGAAAATCGGAGGTGGTGGAGGTCTTACTGCCGTGGTGAGCCACCTTTAACACCGTGCTGGCTAGGTCCCGGTTTCCCTCCACCAATAGGCCCTCGGTAAATCCCTCTATATCTCCCGTGAGGAGAAAGCTTATGTCTCCATAGGTGATGCGTAGCACGGTGGAGTTGTTATTTATGTCGGAGGCGGTGCCTTCTAAGGGCCCCGCCAGGGGATTAAGAACCGTTAGTTGGATGTCACCGCCCAGGTCTATCTCCTGGCCTGCCTGGGCAATAGTTCGGGGTATCCCCTTTGTCTTTATGAGGCTCAACCACTCCGCATATGCTGGGGAATCGACGGCTATAGGTGTATCCAATATCTCCTTTACCTCGTATCGTTTTAGCACCTCCACTAGGCCCGTTACATGGTCATCGTCGGGGTGGGTTAACACCAGCAGGTCAATGGTTCTATCCCAGAAGGGCAGGGCCTCACCCAGCTCCAAGGCTATGTTCAGGGGGCTGGGGCCTCCGTCCACCAGGATCTGGTGCCGGGAGGGCGTCTCGATGAGGATGGCGTCGCCCTGGCCCACATCTAGAAAGGTAACCCTCAGTGTATCGGGAGGCTGGGTTAGAGCTACGGAGCCAACGAGGAAGACAGCTATGGATAGGGGGAGAAGGGCCAGCTTTACTAAGTATGTCAACCTGCGGCCAGCTCCCCTATCAAAGGAGGGCGATCGGCTAAAGGAGAAGGTGTCTATGAAGTCGTAGCCCAGGGCTTTTCTCTTGCGAATCACCCATATAACAGCCACTAAAAGGCCATAGTAAAGCCACACCAGGTATTCCCCCACGGCCCCTATATTTAAATGGGAGAAGGGAAGCCGAGAGAAGAGCTCGATTACGCCCATCATGTAAGAGAGGCCCAGCCAGGCCGTCCATCCCATCCATTGGGCCAAGAAGGGTGCAAGGAGTCCCAGTACTGCGGTGGCCAAGGAGGACACCAGTATGAAGGGGAAGGCGGGGAGGATGAGGAGGGTTGCGGGTATCCCCACCAGGGGGATGATTTGAAAGTAAAAGGCGATGATGGGGAGAGTAGCTAAGGTCGCTCCCAGACCCACGGCTAGCCCATCGGATATTAACCTAAGCATGCCGACGCCCCACCTCTCCTCCCCCCATACCCCTAATACAAACCTCCTCCCCCATCCTTGAAACCAGGGGGTTAAGAAGATCAGTCCCATCACGGCTGAAAAGCTCAATTGGAAGGAGACTCTCCAAAGGACATGAGGGTCTATGGCTACCATTATCCCGGCGGCCACCACCAGGGCAACAAGGGCACTTCGCGGCCTCCCTAAATAGAGGCTCCACAGATAGAGGCTGGCCATGATGGCCGCCCTGGTAACCGACGGCGACATTCCGGCTAGTAGTGCGTAGCTCCACAGGGCGAGAAGGGGCAATAAGATGTACAGGTTTCTGCGACGGCCCCAGATAGCCAGGACAGCGCCGCTGGCCATAGCAGTTACCACCCCTATGTGTAGCCCGGAGATGGCGATGAGGTGATAGGTGCCGGTTCCAGCCAGGGCATCTTTAAATTGGCCGGGAAGGGTGCTCCTGAGGCCTAAAAGCAGCGCTTGAGCCAGCGAGCCTTGGGGCTCTGGCAGGGCCTCCACCAGGGAGCGGCTGAGATTGCCTCGGGTTTCGTAAAGCGCCTCCAGGGGCTTGAGTCCCTGTCCCGTAGCCACTAACCTGACTTCAGGGCGCTCCATTATGGAGAAGACGCCCTGCCGGGCTAGGTAATCTCTATAATCGAACCCGTCAAACTGAGGCGGCTGGATCAGCTTGCCCTCTAACTCAAGTAGGTCGCCGTATCTAAAGTAAGGGGGGTCCCGGGCCTGCACCAGCTCCAGCGACCCCTTGCTGCGCACCAGCACCCCGCCTGATACATCCCTCCACTCGTCCCGTAATTTTATCCTTTGGGCCGATAGGCTAAATTGGATGGCTGCATCTCTAGGGACGGGGTCCGAATCTATTATCCCCTCCAGGACCACCGCCTGGCCGTTGTAAGACCCTATAGAGCTAGCGTCTAAGGGAGGGATAGCCAGGTCCCAGCGAAGCATGCCCAGAAAGAGGAAGGCCAAACTGAGCCCGGCCCAACGGAGGGAACCCCTCCTCCAGAACACGAAGGTAGGGAGGAGAAGCACAGCCACAATAAGTAGAAGGGGAATCCAAGACAAGTTGAACCTGGAGCCCAGGTAAATCCCCAGGAGAAAGGCACCCCCCACATAGGCCAGCTTCATTGCCCCTTCCCTTCAGGGTTCTGGCATTGTTGAACTAGACTTGGTTCCCTTTAGCTATCCAGGTTGACGGTATCGAAGAGGCGAGGGGCCAGGAAGGCGACTAACCCGTTGGCGGCCAGATGTGCCGTCCTCTCCCCGGGATCAAAGTTAGGCGCAACTTCGCAGAGGTCTATGGCCCCGATGATATCGTAGCTACTCAACTGCTCCATGGCTCGCAGGAGGTCTCGGGCATCGATTCCCTCGAAGACCGGAGCTCCTGTGCCCGGCGACTGAGAGCCGTCCACCACGTCTATGTCTATGCTCACATATATGGCGTCGGTCCCATCGGCAGCCGTCTCCACCGCCTCTTTTATTATCTCTCCTATGCCCTGCTCCCGGACATCTTGAGCGGAGAACATCTTCAAACGCTGGGAGCGATATATGCGGTAGATGTCGGCGTCCAAAACATTGCCGTTTAACCCCACCCAGGCCAGGTTCTTGTAGGATACCATGGAGTTTTCGCTGAGGCGCCGCACACAGGTGCCGTGATTGTAGCGCCCGAAGTTCTCATATCGGTCTCGGAAATCGGGGTGACTGTCGATGTGGACATGGCCCAGGCGTGGGTTGGACTTCCGCTCCGCCATGGCCTTGGCGAAACCCTCAAAGGAGGGATAGGTTATATAGTGGTCGCCGCCCAGCACCACCGGTAGTGCTCCTCGCTTGGCTATCTCATACACCCCCTCTGTAATGGACGCACCAGTCTCCATGATGTCTTGGGGATATATGGTGAAGTCTCCGATATCGGCGACATTGGGGTGTTCCTTCAATCGCCAGGCCACTTTAGTATCGATGTTGACCACCGTCTTCTCGATGGCCACCTCGCTATACCCCCTGTATAAGTTAGACGACTCGCGTATCGCCTTTGGCCCGTACCTGGTGCCGGGTCTGGCTAACACTATCCCCATGTCTATGGGTACGCCGGCTACCACGGCCATCCCCTCTTTGATGCCCTCCACATCGATAATAGGGGTCTTGAAGAAGGAGGGAAACCCCACGAAGGAATTAATGTATTCCGGTCTGCTCATTCTATACCTCCCTTAATTTTTTGATATGAACCCCTCTACCTGCGGCGCCGCCCTCTAAGCTTGTTTAAAAAGCCGAACCACTGCTCTTCCGCCTTTTCCTTGCGCTTTAGGTCCTTGATCCGTTGCTCCATCAGCTCAAGAACCCTCTTCTCCTCGCCACTGTCCAGCCAGAAGCCATGCTGGTTATCGCAGGCATCTAAAGGCAGGTTGTAGGCGCGATAGTTGAAGGTGGTCATAGGGCCCTGGCACTTTGGGCAGGAGATGTCGCTGGGGCGTGGACTGTAGACCGCTGTTCCCTTAAGCTCATCCTTATCGAAGATGGTATCCTCAATCTGATCCAGCTCGTCATGGTCCAGCCAGAGACCCTGGCATTGAGTGCACCTGTCAACCTCAACGCCTCGGTAATTTTCAATCTTCAGCTCTGCGTCACATCGCGGACAATTCATAATTAGCCCCCTTATACCCTCATCTTATTAGAAGCATTTTGTCCATATAGAGACTATAGGCCAAGTATATCAAATCCCATAGGCTTTTTTCCTTTTTGGCCTAGCTTACCCGACGGTGATGAGATCTGCGATACCTTCAATGGTTTTCTCCCCGATGCCACTCACCTTCATTATGTCCAGGGTGCGCTGGAAGGGACCGTTCTCCTCCCGGTAATCGATTATGGCCTTAGCCATCACCGGGCCGATGCCCGGCAAGGTATCCAGTAGCTCGGCGGAGGCAGTATTGATGTTTATCAGCTCAGCCCCAGGGGAGGCATCGCTTTCAGGAAGGCTCTCCCCTATATAAAGCACCCGAATTTGCTGATCGTCCTCAAGCTTCGCCGCCTGATTTACGCTGTATCTGTCAGCATTGGGGGCAAAGCCGCCCGCCGCCTC
>JAZGDP010000239.1:0-13081 GCA_036477885.1 Dehalococcoidia bacterium | reverse complement strand
GCCACCTCCTCCTCTCCCCCCAAACCGAGCTTCACGCCCCCTATATCACTCTTATGCACTATATTGGGGGAGACCACCTGGAATACTACAGGAAACCCCATCTCCCTGGCCAGAGAGAGGGCCTCCTCTTTAGAGCGGGCCAGCCTAGATTCGATGACGGGGATGCCGGCCTCCTTAAGAAGCTCCTTGGATTCCACCTCCGTCAGGTGTCTCCGCCCCTCTTTCAACGCTCTGTTCAGGGCTGCGCTCTCTTTCATAGAGGACAACTCCCCTCTTTCTCCCTAATGGCCAAAGGGAGAATATCAACTCCCGGAGTTCCTGTCAATGAAGGCTAAGGCCTTTTAACCTCTAGGTCTTAGGCAAGGGTAACCCTCGAGATATACGTACAGGCCATTACAGGGATAGAAAATAGGGGAAAACTAACGGAAATCGCTAAGGGTTAAGGCAGGCCCTAGGCTAGTCGCCCTGGTAGAACTGGCTTTCAGGATAGAAGTCCGCCCACGCCCAATCGAAGGAGCTGACGTAGGGCACTCGGAGGAGGATCTCGCCTTCTAGCTCGCCCCGGGTAGCCAGGCCCAGAGTTGGGTCCCACCGGCTCCCGGTCTCGCTATCGATGAGCTCTCCATCCCGAAGCTCAAAGGTGAGGGTGCGTTCGCCCACCTTGCGAAGGAAGGTATGGATGCTGCGAAGTTCGGGATCCACATAGACTAGGATGGGGTTAGGCCCTATGGTGTCGTTGATGACGCGCCGGCTACTAGCGATGAGATAGGGATAGGCTTTGGCATCCTCTCCCAAGCTAATGCCAATGACGAAATCATCTCGGGGCCGTTCCGCAACTGGCCTATAGGGTAAGTCGTCGGGGATAGCTAGAACCAGTGTATCGGGGTGTTCTTCCAGCCATGTGGCCCAGGGGACGATGCTCGCTGGCAGAACTTCCAGGCGGGTGCCCACTAGCGGCCCAACGATGGCCTCGCCCCAGACCTGGGACCACACGCTTCCGCTATCGTGGTCCCACCAGGTCAGGGCATTCATGAATAGGGCCCCTTGATTGCCGAAGAGCACCTCCTTGCCCTCGATGCGCCGGTCATGCACGAGACCGGTGTAGCAGATGGGTCACCAGGTGACCAGGATGGGTCTCCCTCCCACGGCGTCGTTTACCATCTCTCGGCGGCGTAATATACTTATCGGGTAGGCTCTGCTATCGCCATTAATCGAGACGCCAATGACCAGCTCCTCTTCCCTCAGGTCTGCTTCATCTGGGGGGATGAACCCGGGCTCATAAATAGGGCGAATGGCATCCCGAGGCAGTAGTTGAACGAAGTTCGATATCACCGAATCGTCCCTGCCTTGAGTTCCCTGTCGAAGGAGCGAGTCCAGCAGTGGTGAGGTCGAGCTAGTCGCCCCTGAGGAAGGGCCAGGGGTGGCGGTTGCAACTGACTCTTCGGTAAGGGCGGAATCCGATGTATCGCCGCCACCGCAGGCAGCAGCCACCAGAGTGGCCACTGTCAAGATAAGCCAATAGCGTTTTTTTAAGAGAATGCCTCTCATGCCTGTCTAGCGCCATCCTTAATATAAACTCACCAATGTCTATAAATATAATATCAGATTTGAACGAGGTGAGCATACCAGGACCCTACACCCAGCGCCGACGGATTGCGACGGTAAAGAGGGCAAACAGAAAGGGCGCTAGAACCGCCATCCAGTCCCAGTGCACAAATCGCCCTAGCACTGGATTGACCACGGCGCTTATGGTCACGGCTATGCCAACGATGATGGCCGCCCAGGTTAGAGATAAGGGCCAGCCCCGTTTATTCTCCACGGAAGTATCGGCTGAGGCCCCTCCTTTACCTCCCGAGGGGCCCCGTAGGCTGTGAGATAACCTCTTCATGGGATGCCTTTCCAAGAGCATAGCTCTGGCCTACTTACTCGGCTCGAAAGATCCTGGTATCGGGTTTGAATACCGCCCAGGAGAACCAGAAGTGGTTAGCGTGCAGAATAGGCTCCAGCTGAGTTCCCTCAAGGGGTCCACTCACTGCCAGCCCCAGCACATTCCATTGGCTGCCCGTCTCCACGTCCACTATCTCACCACCAAACCCCACCGCCTTGAAGGTAAGCTTCCGCCCGTCCACGTGAGGATCGAACACCCCACTTGCGCCTATTTCTCTCTGTATGCCTTCGAAATTGTCAAAGGCCGATTGGGTGCCAGGGCTCCAGAAGACCGCTACATCTTGCCCGCCCACTACATCGTTCACCACCCTCACCTCTGCCATCACGGTGAAGGGGTAGGCCACATCCTCATCCCCTATGGATACTGTAATCACCCGTTCGTTGGGAGGCAGGCGAGGGTCATCAGGACCTCTAAAGAGGAAGGGCGACACGCCAAATTCGTCGTAGCCCTTGTAAGGGGGCCTGTCATAGTTGCGACTGAATCCCGTGTCTCTAGAGAGGACCACCCCACCGGGAAAGGTAGTGCGGAAGTCCTCCCACGACACTATGGGGGCAGGAAGGAATTTCAGCTTCTTCCCCGTCATCTCCCCCACAATGGCCCCCCCCGTTATCTGCTGCCAGAAGGACTCCGTCTTCGTGTCCCACATTATGAGGTCGCTGAACCGCAGAAAGCCCGACGTGCCAAACTCCAGCACCTCCCCGTCTACCGTCCTGTCGAAGGCAATGGCGGTGTTGCACAGGGGACAGAAGGTGATGAGCACCGGGACGCCGCCCACTGTATCGTTCACTATCTCGTGGAATATCATTATCTGTAGGGGATAGGCCCGGGCTTCTCCGTTGACCTCCAAGCTGATAACGGGATGGGTGTCTTTCAGCCACTCCGGCGAGGGATCGGTGGGCAGATACTTGGGATTGTTGATGGGAGGGATGCCGTTCCGGGGCGGCCCCCCCGAGATTATCTCCCTCAAATTCACTGAGAATTTGGAGAAATCGGTCTTCCATTTATAAGAGCCAAAGCCGTTATCGAAATATCTCACAGGGTCGAAGCCAGCGGGAAGGGTTGGAACAGGCTCAGGGGTGGGAGGGGACTTAGGGGTGGGGTCCGGGGTGGTTCCTGCGTCCGGCGGGGTGGTCGCTGTCGGACTGGAGGAGTCGATAGCCGTCGCACCGCCACCGCAGGCCACTCCTACCAGGGCCAAGATAAGCCCTACGCTGAGGAGCCACCTTCTTCTGGGAACTCTCATTTGAAACCCCGCTTTTCTAAAAACTACCATTTTATCCCTCAGATACCCCCTGAAGTGTTCTGTTTACCTTCTCTCGCATCCCCTCTACGTTGTCGAAGCCCCGCCATACCACCCTTACGATTCCGTCTCTATCCAGGTAATAGGTGGTGGGCATGGCAAATACGTCATAGGCGTTTACTATCTCATCGTCGTCTGGGAAATAGAGGACGGGATAGGTTACATCCAGGTCAGCAACATAGGACTCCCCTTGACCGGGAGATTCCATGTTGTTTATCCCCAGCACAACCACGTCATCTTTGAATTCCTCGGAGATCCTCTGCAGGTCCGGCATCTCCTCCAGGCAGAAGGGGCACCAGGTGGCCCAGAAGTTTACCAGAACCGCTTTGCCACGATAATCGTCCAGAGCTACTGGATTGTCGTGCTGATCGCCCAGGATGAAATTGGGAGCGGCCTCCCCCACTTTAACGCCTACCCCCTTATCCGTCTTGGCCAAGTTAGTGTTGGGGACAAGACCCAGGGTAACCTCCACTACCTCCCCGGTTTCCGAGACGGTGATAAGGGTTGGGTTACCTGCGAAGGGATTATTTATAGTGAACACTATGCCGGCAGAGGCTAAAGCAGCTACTAGCAATATGATGCGTCTCTGTTTTAAGGTGAGGGTCATGCCTTTTCCACCTTTGCTTTTTCTATAAATTATGATGCTGCAAAAGAAAAAAGGATTTCCAAACCTTCTATGGAGAGCTGGAAATCCTCTAGAGCTTACTTGGACTTCTCTACATAGGGTTCCAGATACTTTCTAAGCAACACTCTGCCTCGATGCAACCGACTTTTCACCGCCGAGAGGGATATCTCCAGAATGCTGGCAGTCTCCTCGCCAGAGAATCCCTGGACATCTCTCAAGACCACCGCAGTTCGTAGGTCGGGAGGCAACTGGGCCAATCCCTCCTCCAGCACCCTTCTAAATTCCATATTTAGGCTGGCTTTAGAGGGATCAAGGGCCCAGTCGGCTATCTCTATATCCTCGTATCCCGTCTCCACCAGATAGCGAGACTTCTTCTCCTTTCGAAACTTCATGAGGCAGGCGTTCACAGTTATGCGGTACAGCCATGTAGATACTTCGGCCTGCCCCTTAAAGGAGGGATAGGCTTTATAGGCCGATAGGAACGCCTCTTGCATGACGTCCTCCGCATCGTGAACGTTATTGGTCATCCGCAGGGCTATGTTATAAACATAGCTGGAATACTTCTCAACTATATCGGAAAACTCTACTTTAAGCTTATCGTTGTCCGATTTCTCAGCCATTACATTCAGCCTTGATATTAAATTCTCCCCACAAACTCTAACATTATGCCATTCCCACTAAATAAAAGCGCTATCCTTAAATGACGTGCAGACTGCTAAGCTCTATCAACATCGGCTCCAGTTTCTCATAGATCGAACCTTTTTGTCATACGCCTGCATCTAAGTCAGTGGTAGTGGTTGATGCAACTCTTAATTAAGTATACGTAACTGCAAAGGTTATGGTTTGATAGTTACAAATTAGAGCCGGTATCTCTGGACAAAGGTCCCCAGAGAGATTATAGTTTGTCGACAGAAGGGCCAGTTGCTTATAGAGTTCAGGAAAAAGGTATGAAAAACAGTAAAAATCCGATTAAGAAATTTCTTTCCCTGATCCTAGGCAAGGGGAAAACCCCTCCTACCAGGAAAGAGTCATTAGATGAAGAGGATATGGAAGAGTGTATAGAAATCCGAGAACTGGCCTCGGATTACTTGGAGGAGGATTTAGACGATTCCCACAAGGCTCGGGTGCGTAACCATTTATTGAGATGTCATGGATGTAAAGCCTTTGTAGATACCCTCAAGCGAACCATAAGCCTATTGACATCCCTCCCCAAGACAGAGCCCCCTAAGGATTCTATCGAGGAGATAAAGAAGCGTACAAGAACTTAGCTCATTAAGGGCCTAACCTGGGCCTCACCCAAGAATCTCAGCCCTACACGGAGATCTTCCCACCTTTAGGAAGAGCTCCGTTTTTACTTTCTACAAAAGGCTTCAAAGGGGTATCCCCATGTACCAACGACATAAAAACGCCCGACTACGGTGAAAAAGCCACCCATCCTTCGACAGGCTCAGGGCAAGCGGATTACCTTAATCCCGTCTGCCATGGTGAGCTTATCGAACCACGAAGCGTCCAATACCTGTGGATGTCATTCTGAGCCCACCGCAGGCGGGCGAAGAATCTCACGCCGGAGACCCTTCGCTCCGCTCAGGGTGACGTGTAGAGGTTGAGGAACCATGAGCGGCTGTGTAGCCATTTTTATCCGCCGGTAGCGCCAGAGTGCTGCCGTGGGCAACTTTTGTGGAACAGATACGTTAATAAGGTCAGTCAAAGGGTGGAGAGGGTAAAGCAGAGGCTCTATTTCTATTCCAGGGTAAGGAGATAAGCTATCAGGTCGTTCAGCTCCTTCTCAGACAGCCGAGTTCCATAGTCTTGGGGCATCACGAAATCGGGAAATCCCGGGACCACAAAGGCGCTGGGGTCGAGGATTGATTGTTGTATATACTCCTGAGCGTTCAGGGCCTCCACCCGGGTTGCTGCTCCCTGGGCAATCCCTCCGAGGCCTGGGCCCACCAGTCTTTCCGAAGTGAGAAAGTGGCAGGCGTTACAACCCAGAGAAATGAACAGCTGCCTACCCGCCTCGGGGTCGCCCACTGGGGGTGTTGGGGTAATGGTGGGAGTTTCACCCGGTACTGTAGAGGTAGGTGTGGGCGTAGGCCCAAGGGTGGGAGTAGGCGTGGGCCCAGGGGTGGGAGTAGGCCCCACCACATCCTCCACCACCCCCGCTACCCGCTCATCTATGTCTTTGGCCCCTTCCTCTCTTAATGTATTCACCAGTTTCTGCACTAGGGCCTCCTGAGTCAGTTTATACAACACTGGTGTATCGTGCTCAAGGAGGGCCTCGGCCAACTTTTCCTCAAAGTCCTCCCTCTTATCGTCCAGATCCTCCGCCGTGCCCTCGGGGGCCTTCTGGTTAAGGCTCTGGAACACACTCACCGCTGTCATCTCGGCCAGGGCCTCGTCAAGAATCTCCTGCTTATCAATGTTTCTGGCCCCTTCCTTTCTAAGGATATTCGCCAACGCCTCCGCCAAGGCAGCCTGGTCCTCTTCAGACAGCGCTGGTGTATCGTGTTCCAATAGGGCCTCGGCTAATTTCTCCTCGAAAACCTCCGTCTTGTCGGCCAGATCCTCTGCCGTCCCCTCGGGAGCATCAGAAGGAATAGCCTGATTGAGTCTCTGAAACACACTCACCGCGGTCTCCTCGGCCAGCTCAGCCAGGGCCTCATTTAGGATATCTTGATCCCAGTTAGCCACAAAGGTAGCCACATCTCGCAATTTATCATCACTGAGCTCGCTGCCCCACTGCGGCATAGCCGTGTTTGTCCTGCCGAAAGCGATGGTCTCTAGGGCCACGTATCTATCCACCAGATCCTCCTGGTCGCGGAACTCAGGGTTAAGAGGCACGCCGATAGGTTTCTCGGCTGGCCCTAAAAAGCCTTTACCTTGAGAGCCGTGGCAAAACATGCAGTTTACCTCAGATATAGTAGCGCCGATGAAGATGCGGGCTCCCCTTTCCATGGATTCCCTGAAGAACTTTTCCTCGGCCCTGTCCTCCCGCCCAGGCTCTTGAACGGCATAAACGATGAAGGAAACGGTGACGGCTACTGTCAAGAAGAGGCCCAGGAAGAGCTTCGTCTCAAAGGTGAATCGCATCCTATACTTCTTTCACCTGGTCCGGGTACCTTTTCACCTGGGTTTCTTTGTCGAAACTGCTTCGCTTGACCGGCTTGGAGGTGTCCACCACTATGTTCCCCGCCTCATCTATGGTTATATCCTCGGGGTCGAAGTAATCCATGGGGCGGGGGGCGGGGCCCTCCCTTATAACCCCCAGCCGGTCGTACTGAGAGCCGTGGCAGGGACAGTGGAACCTGCCCAGGCCGTTGGTGGGCGTCAGGATGTCCGGCTCCTCGAGCCTGGCGGGAAGGCCAGGTTTCCAGGGGACAGCGCAGCCCAGGTGGGGGCATTTGTTATAAAGGGTCAGGATCCCAGTTTCGGTGCGGACGACGAAGAAGCACTCCTTGTTGACTTCGGCCACATCCCCCACCTTCAGGTCGTTCACATTGCCGGCAACCTTCCCAGGCCCCAGGATACATGGGATACCGCCCAGGACCACTGTTTGGGAGAAGGCGGATTTCTTCGTAGGCCAGAGGGACCAGATAGTAAAGCCACCCAGGCCCGATAGCAGAAAGCCAGCCAATCCCCACCAACTTAGGGTGAGAAATTGACGACGACTTATTTTCTGCTTTCCTATGCCCCCTGAGCGTTGTTGTGCCATCTATTCAGCGCCTCTCAAAAACCTTATTTACCTCGGGTCTTCAGAAGGAAAGGGCCCCCGGAGGTAGATCCCAGATGGGGGTCAGAACCATGCTCAAGCCCCGGAAAAACAGGGAGATAGCAATGAGGACAATCCAAGAGGCGAAAAAGCCGGTGAACAATGCTATTGTCATCTCCCGCAGGTTGGCCTTGAAGGCTATTTTAACCCATGCCACTAGCACCATAATGAAAAACACCATGATCAGCACGGGGATAATCCAGCCCGCTATCAGGTCTACGACAGGAATTTGCCACCAGCTCGCCACCTCCCAGGTAGTATCTCCCACCCCCTTGCCTATCTGTTCCTTTATGTTCCAGAAGTGGTCCAGCAACACCAGACCCACTATGATGACAGTAGTGTATATGAAGGAGAAGGCGGCGATGGCCTTCCCCTTACTGGAAGAGAACCATATGCCTTCGTCCTCCTGGCTGCGATCAAGATAAGGCACCGCCGCCAGGATGCCCAAGGCTATGGTTGGAACTATAACGCCGGCCAAAGCTGGATTCATGTGCAGCAACAGCTCCTGTAAATTCAGGAAATACCAGGGGGCCTTGGCCGGGTCCTCCTCCACCAGGGGGTTTCCCAGCTCTCGCAGGGGAGCATCGACACCCCAACTAATGAAGAAGAGGACGAGGGTAGTGCCCAGGATGAGGATGATCTCCATGATGAGCAGATGAGGCCAGGCAAATACCGTATCCTCTGGTGCTCCCTCCTGGGGAACCCTGCCCCTGACAAGATCCTTCAAGCCGTAGGTCTTTTTAGGCTCCTCGGGGAGATGCTCCTGTACTTTTTCTTGTTCTACCGCCATCCTTATGCCTTGGTTTCAATCCCTCGAGTTTCTACCACTCTCCTCAACTTTCCCTTTTCCCTGCGCCGCCTCTACGGATAGGGCTACCCTCTTCTTAAGACTTCCTCCTAGGCGCAGAGATGCCTCCATCTTTTCTGATCCTCCAGAAATGGAGGAAGACCAGCAGATATAGAACGATGGGCAGTATCATTATGTGCAACACATAGAATCTCAGCAGTGTTTCCTGCCCTATTTCATCGCCTCCCAGAAGGATCCCCTTGACCCAGTCCCCTATGAAGGGGCTAACGCCACCTATGTTGGTCCCTACCTTGATGGCCGAGGTGGCGAGGCCATCCCAGGGGAGGAGATAGCCGGTGAAGCTGAGAAGAAGGGTGATTACGAACAATATTATCCCCAGCACCCAGTTGAACTCCCGGGGTGATTTGTAACCTCCGGTATAGAATACCCTGGCCATGTGCAGAAACACTATTAGCACCATGAAGTGAGCAGACCAACGATGAATGTTTCTCAGTAGCTGCCCAAAGGGGACCTGAGTAGCCATATTCTGTATATCGGTATAGGCGGTAAGAACCGAGGGGACATAGAAGAACATCAGGATAACGCCGGTGATGGTTAGGATCACGAAGAGCCAAAAAGTGATGAAGCCTAAGCCGTAGCTATAAGTAACCCTGAGGGTGTTTCTTTTGACTTTAACGGGGTGGAGATGCAGCCAGAGGCTGTTAAATATGACGAGGGCTCGGTTTTCATCGGTGGCAGGGTAGCCCTGGCGAAAAAAGGAGCGCCATATATAGTTGTGGGTAGTCTTATGGAGAATCCAGCGAGGATCGGTTAATTCTCTTAGGCTTGGCAAGCGCTTGATAGCGTCATTTATCTTCAACCCCTGCCTCCTATTGTGACGGCCACAGCCTCAATCTCCCCCGGCTCCTCTGCACTCTCTATAACTAGCTCCACCATCAACCCATCGTGGGACCGCTTGGCTCTGGACGTATTATATACGAGAATGTTAAATTTTTCACCTAGCGCTATATAATATCTCGGTGTCGCTATTTTTTCAACCCATCTGTGAGATTTTTGAAAAGTTTTTGTAAATTGCCAAATCGCCTATAAAGGCTACCATTCTGCAAAGCGGGATAGGTCTAAAATATCCCCCATCCCCTTGGTTTGCCCAATGCTAATAAGTTATTATGGGCCCATGCAGCGCCGAGGAACGACGCAAGAGAAGGAGGGAATAGCCAGGTTGTTAAGGCTGCTTATGCTGGCAGTTGCTACAGCAGTCCTTATCAACTCGGCCTGTAGCCCAGCGCCAGATGAGCCCATTCCTTCCCCCACCTCCAAGCCCAGCCCCCTCCCTACCCCCACTAAATCCAGCCCTCCCCCCACCCCCACAGCGACGGCATCTGTCGAGACAGTGGGAATAACCCTGCCCCCGGGGTTTCAAATAGAGGTGCTTATAGATAACTTACGCAACCCTACCAGTATGGCCTTCGGACCCGATGGTCGCCTCTACATCAGCCAGCTAAACGGCGACATACTGGTAGCACGAGATATCGACGGGGACGGCCTTCCCAATAGGATAGAGCCCTTCGCCTCAGGCTTTAACGCGCCCCTGGGCCTGGCCTTTCTGGGAGACGATTTGTACGTCTCCAGTAAGGGCAGGGTAACTATTGTGGGGGATGCCGACGGCGACGGGAGAGGGGACAGTTTTAATCAGATCATCACAGGATTGCCCAATGGTGCCCACCAGAACAACGGGCTGGCCTTTGGGCCCGATGGAAAGCTGTATCTAACCTTAGGCTCCACCTGCAACGCCTGCATAGAGGGTGACCCCCGCAGCGCCACCATAATGCGCTATGACCCTGACGGCAGTAACGAAGAGATATTCGCCCGAGGTCTGCGTAATGTATACGATATAGCCTTCCATCCCCAGGATGGCACCCTCTTCGGAATGGAAAACGGCAGGGATGACAAAGGCCTCGATGTGCCCGAGGACCTGGATGTGATAGTTCAAGGGGGCAATTACGGCTGGCCCGATTGTTGGGGAAAGGAAAGGGGCAGCAACTGCCAGGGGACTATTCCTCCTATAGCCGAGCTGGAGTCCCGCAGCTCAGCCAACGGCCTCCTCTTCTACACCGGAGGCCAGTTTCCTTCCGAGTATAAAGGCGATCTATTCATCGCCCTGTACGGGGCCCACAGCGGGGAGACGGGACGCAAGATAGTGAGGGTTAAACTTACCCCCCGGGGGAATACCTACGAGGCAGAGGTCATAGACTTCGCTACAGGCATGAATCGCCCCCTGGACCTGGTTCTGGCCCCCGACGGCTCTCTGCTGGTGGCCGATTTCTCCGAGGGAGTCATCTTCAGGGTGGTGTGGAGAGGATAATCTACTCGCCCTGTTATGTGAGCTTACACCCGAATGTATTCTTATCCTTAGCTCCTTGAAATGACCCACTCCAAAGCCGTTGAGATAATCCAATCAGTCTGGTAAACTCGGAGCACGAAAATACACTGATTCAACCTGCTACCAGATGAATTAAAACGGAATTGGTAAAGCACCTCTACAGTCCCAAGCTGCAAAGGAACATCTCAAAAGAAGGGAAATTATCTAATGCAGGAGCAAGCAAGGGTGGTCATCATAGGTGCGGCTATCGTTGGTTGTAGTATAGCCTATCATCTCACAAAAATGGGTTGGCGAGACATCGTCGTCCTCGAGCAGGGAGGGCGACTGTTCGATACCGGCGGCTCCACCTCCCATACGCCTGGGCTTATCTTCGAAAATAATCCTTCCCGGATGATGACCGAACTGGCTAAGTATAGCGTGGAGCTATACAAACAACTCGAGTTGGACGGCAAGCCATGTTTCAATCAGGTAGGCGGTATGGAAGTGGCCTGGACGAAAGAGCGTTGGGAGTATCTTAAATGGAGGGCTGGATACGGCAAGTCGTGGGGGCTGGAACCCGAGCTTATTAGCGCTAAAGAGGCCAGGGAGAAGATTCCCATTCTGACAGATAAAATCTACGGCGCCATGTACGTACCCACCGAGGGGGATGTAAATGCGATTCGGGCGACGGAGGCGATGGGTACTATAGCTCAGGGTCTCGGCGCCACCTTTTATCCCCGTACCCAGGTTACTGGCATCGAGGTAAAGGATGACCGAGTGCAGGGGGTGATCACTAACCGAGGGCGCATCCGCACCGAGATCGTGATCGCGGCAGGCGGGATATGGGGGCCCCGCATAGGCCGTATGGCAGGAGTCACCATACCCCTTTATCCGATGGAACATCTCTATGTAGAAACCGGCCCTCTTCCGGAGCTCGCCGGCGAGACCGAAGAGACTAGCCACCCCATACTGAGGCATCAGGATAGGTCTATGTATTTCCGCCAATGGGGCGAACGCTATGCCTTCGGCTCCTACCGACACGAGCCTCTGCCAATTGAGGCGGAAGATATTCTTAGCCACGAGGAGGCCAAGGATACGCCTGCTATCAGGACTTTCTCTCCTAAGTACGGCCAGGAGGCCATAAAGTCAGCGGTGGAGTTGATCCCCTGCCTGGGCAATGCTGAGCTAATGTACAGCATGGGTGGGATGTTCTCCTTCACTCCCGATGGAATGTCTATTCTGGGGGAGTCTCCAGATGTGCGGGGCTTCTGGTCGGCCCAGGCGGTTTGGGTCGCCCATGCCGGCGGCGTAGGAAAGGTGATAGCCGAGTGGTTGACCGATGGCACACCTAGCCTCGATCTACACGAAGGCGATATAAGCCGCTTCCATCCCCACGTCTCCAATCGTTCGTATATTAAGGCCAGGTCATGCCAGCAATACAGGGAAGTCTACGATATCATTCATCCGTTACAGCAGATGGGCCACCCCAGGAATCTGCGTCTCAGCCCATTCCATCCTCGCCAGAAGGAGCTAGGGGCAGAATTTTTCGAGACTGTAGGTTGGGAGCGGCCTCAGTGGTACAACGCCAATGAGAAATTGCTGGATGGCCGTGACTGGCCGAAACGCTCCGGCTGGGAAGCACGTTTTTGGTCGCCCATCATCGCCGCCGAGCATCAGGCCACTCGGGAGCGGGTGGCACTGTTTGATATGACCGCCTTTTCCAAGTTCGAGGTTGCCGGCCCCAAGGCGCTGGAGTTTTTGCAATACATCACCACCAATCAGATGGACCAGCCGGTGGGCAAAATCACCTATACGTCTATGGTCAACAAGGATGGCGGCATCAAGTGCGACCTGACTATCACGCGCCTGGGGGCTGATCGCTTTCGCATAATCACCGGTGGCTCTACAAAGATCCACGATCTAGCCTGGATTCGCAGCCATCTGCCCGCCGATGGCTCGGTTCAAATAAGCGATGTCAGCTCCAGCGAATGCTGTTTAGGCGTGTGGGGGCCAAGGGCCCGAGAGCTGGTGCAGTCGGTGAGCGAAAATGATCTATCCAACGAGGCTTTTCCTTACTTGACCGCCCAGCACATCACCATCGGAGAGATCCCGGTGCTGGCTTTACGTATCTCCTATGCAGGCGAGCTGGGTTGGGAGGTCTACACGCCCACGGAGTACGGACTCAAGCTGTGGGATACGCTTTGGCAGGCCGGGCAATCCTTGGGGGTGGTAGCGGCAGGGGGCGGCGCCTTCGATACGTTGCGCTTAGAGA
>JAZGDP010000238.1:0-4556 GCA_036477885.1 Dehalococcoidia bacterium | reverse complement strand
ATACGCCACAAGATATCAGTGCTCAAACAGCACTGTGAGACGGTGGGACGTGACCACAAGGAGATCGAGATAGCCTTTACCACCCGCCTCATCCCACCTCAACATCAGAGGGCCATGGAGCCCTATTTAAGAGCTACGGCTCTCTTCAACAACATAACCCTGGAGGAGGCGGAGGGGTGGATGCTAACGGGGAGTCTGGATAGAGTGCGGGACAGAATTAAGCAGTACGTAGAGTTGGGGGTAACTCACATCATACTGGGCTTCTGCACCCCCTACGACTTCGATTCCCTTCAAGGGTTTGTGGACGAGGTGGTTCCAGCCTTTAGGTAGTTCCTATCGAGAGAGTAAGAAGCGTTATAACCCCAAGATTCTTGACATGACGTTGGCTTAAAAGTAAAGTAGGATAACTGTGAGGCTGCAAGGGGGAGGCTATGATTGACCCTATTACACTAGAGGTAGTGCGCCATCGCCTGGATACCATCGCCGAGGAGATGGAGATAACCCTCCTCAAGAGCGCCTATTCCAGCATAGTCAAGGAGGGGCTGGACGCCTCCACCGCTATATTCGACATCCGCGGACAGACCATAGCCCAGGGAACCTCCATACCCATCCATCTGGGAAGCCTCATCCCGGCGGTAAACAGCATACTGACGACCTTCCCCCCTTCCCAGATGCAAGAGGGCGATGTCTATCTTCTGAACGACCCTTACAATGGCGGAACCCATCTGCCGGATATTACCATCGTGGTGCCGGTGATGTATGAAGGGAAGGCATTGGCCCTGGGCTGTACTATAGCCCACCACCAAGATATGGGTGGAAAGACTCCGGGTAGCGTCCCCCCCAACGCCACCGAGCTTTATCAAGAGGGGCTCATCCTGCCTCCCTTAAAGCTTTACGAGGCAGGAAAGCCCAACGAGGCCCTCCATGCCATCATAAGGAGCAACGTTCGCATCCCCGATACAGTGATGGGAGATATGAGGGCCCAAATGGCGGCGGGCAATGTAGCCAGCGCCAGACTTACTGCTCTTTTCAATGAATATGGCAAGAAGACCGTGCTGGAGTGCATGAAAGAGCTATTGGACCGCTCCGAGGCTATGACCCGTAGGGAGCTGGAGCAGATACCCGACGGCACCTACGCCTTCGCCGACTTTATGGACAACGACGGCATAGACATGGATAAGAGGATTAAGATTCAAGTTCAAGTCACCATAAAGGGCTCAGACCTCATCGTAGACTTCGCCGGCACCAGCCCTCAAGTTAGGGGACCCTTCAACTCCGTCCCCTCCTCCACCCTTTCGGCGGTGTACTACATATTGAGAGCCATCACCGATCCCACCATCCCCAACAACGCCGGCTGTTTCCGCCCCATAACTGCCAAGCTGCCTGGAGGGAGCATCGTAAACCCCAACCCTCCCGCCCCGGTATGCTCTCGAACCGCCACGGTCAAAAGAATAGCCGATGTTCTAAACGGTGCACTGGTCCAGGCGGCCCCTGAGCGCCTCCTCGCCTCCTCCTCGGGCCAGCTCTTAGTCCTGGCCTTGGGAGGGATGGACCCCCTAACCAGCACCCCTTACGTGACCAGTGAGCTGGGGGCTGGAGGCATGGGGGCCAGGCCCTCCAAGGACGGCATCGACTCCATAGAAACGGATGTTACCAACTGCATGAACATCCCCGCCGAGGCCATCGAGATGAGCTATCCCATAAGAATCCGCAAGTGGCGTCTCTGGGATGGCTCTGGCGGGGCGGGCCACCATCGGGGAGGGCTGGGGGTAGAGAAGATCTTCGAGGTAACTAGGGGCCAGGCCACCGTAACCTATCGAGGAGAGCGTCACACCACCCCACCCTGGGGCCTCTTGGGAGGGCTCCCCGCCTGGCAAAGCAGGGCCCATGTGGTGCGCAAGAGCGGTGGAGTAGAGGAGGTGGCCTCCAAGGAGATTTTGACCCTGAATGAGGGGGACCAGCTTCACACTTTCACCGCCGGTGGGGCAGGCTATGGAGACCCCCTAAGCCGAGACCCACGACTGGTGCTGGGGGACCTCCTGGATAAGAAGACCCTCTTAGAGTCGGTGTCCCAGGACTACGGAGTGGTGCTTAAAGAGGGGTCTATAGCCGTCGATCACGAGGCTACCGAAGGGCTGAGAAGGCGCTTGAGGGAAGAGCGAGGCCCCATTAATTGGACCTACGATAGAGGCACCGAGCTGGGCAAAGAATGAACTACCGGCCCCTCTAACGCTTAACGAGTTTAAAGCATTTAAGATGCCCGTTTCCATCGGCATAGACATAGGAGGAACCTTCACCGATGTGGTGGTCCTGGATGACACCACCAGCGGCCTCCGCTATGCCAAGGTGCCCTCCACTCCTCCAAAGCTGGTGAATGGGTTTGTCCAGGGTATAGAGAAGATTCTGGGCATAGTAGGGGCGTCCCCAGAGGAGATCCAGCGTATAGCCCACGGAACCACCGTGGGCACCAACGCCATCCTGGAGGGCAAGGGGGCGGTCCTGGGGATATTAACCACGGCGGGATTTGAGGATACCCTATTCATAGGCCGACAAAAGCGCTCCGATATGTATAATATATTCCTCGATGCCGAAACTCCCACCTTCTTAGCCCAGCGCCGTCGGATCATCGGCATCGAGGAGCGCATGGAGCCCAACGGCAACCCCCTGATTCCCCTGGATGAGGATGGGGTCAGAGAGGCCGCAGAACGCCTGGTGAATGAATACGGGGTGGAGGCCATAGCCGTTTGCTATCTCTTCTCTTTCGCCAATCCAGCCCATGAGCAGCGCACCAAAGAGATCATCCTTGGACGATACCCACAGATAAAGGTGTCCCTATCCTCGACGGTGGACCCCCGATTTAGAGAGTATGAGAGTCTGTGCCTGACCGCCTTCGATGCTTACGTGCGCCCAGTCATGGAGAGGTATATAGAGGAGGCTCGCACCGAGCTGAAGAAACGGGACATCGGCGCTCCCCTCCAGATCATGCAGTCCCGAGGGGGTGTCACCAATGAGGAGGCCATTCTGGAAAAGACGGTGAGCACTCTTCTCTCGGGGCCAGCGGCCGGCGTTATAGGGGGGACCTACATAGGCGTCCAAAGCGGGTTTCCCAATGTCATCACTCTGGATATGGGTGGTACTAGCTGCGACATAGCGTTGGTGGAGAAGGGCAAGCCTTTTATAGCCACGGAAGGGAAGATGGGGAAATATCCTCTAAGACAGGCCATGCTGGATATCAACACCATAGGAGCGGGGGGAGGCAGCATAGCCTGGGTAGACTCGGGGGGAGGACTGCGGGTGGGGCCTCAGAGCGCGGGGGCCAGCCCCGGTCCCGCCTGCTATGGCCAGGGAGGAGAGGAGCCCACCGTTACCGATGCCAGCTTGGTGCTAGGATATTTAAACCCCGCTTATTTCGCCGGGGGAGCCATGAGCCTAGACTCCGCCTCAGCTAAAAAGGCCATAGAAACAAGGATCGCTCGACCATTAAGCATGGATGTATTGCAAGGGGCCGCCGGCATCCATAAAATAGTGAACAACATGATGGCCGATGAGCTGCGGCTGGTATCGGTGATGAAGGGTTACGACCCCAGGAACTTCAGCCTAGTGGCCATGGGGGGCGCCGGCCCCGCCCACGCCGGCCTGCTGGCGGAACAGGCCTCCATCGCCAGGGTGATCGTGCCTCGAAGCCCAGGGGTTCTATCGGCCCTCGGGTTGCTGGTGGCCAACATCGAACACGAACAGGCCAAAACCTACCTGGCAAAGGCTGCCGATGTTGATATTTGTGAGATTAGGGCCGTTTTCGCCAATCTGGAGGAGCTATGCTCCGAGAAGATGGAAAGGGACAAAATAGCCTCGAATCCCATTAATGTCCTACGCTCCGCCGAGATGAGATACTTGGGGCAGTCTTATGAAATAGAGATACCCTTCCCCGAAGGGGATATAACCACCTCTGCCATTGAAAGGGTGATAGCCCGATTTCATGAAGCCCACAAAAGAATTTACGGCCATTCCGACTCCCAGAGCCCGGCGGAATTTGTCAGCCTGCGTGTCGTTTATTCCCAATCGCCCTTTACCGAAAAGCTGGATATTCAAGTTAGCTCTCAAGGCTCGCCTGGCCATGCTGCTAAGGAGGTTCGAAAGGCCTACTTCGAAAAGCTGGGAGGCCTGGTGGACACTCCCGTATACGCTCGAGAGGGGTTGGCACCCGGTGTGACCCTCAAAGGGCCGGCTATAGTAGAGCAGGAGGACACCACTACAGTAATCTACCCCGGTAATGAAGCATACGTAGACCCGCAAGGAAACATTATTATCCATACGGCTGGCGCCGGAGCGAATTAACCCCTTTCCTAAAAGGCATGCCTTTGAGCTGAGCTTATCCTTTGACTTATTCACCCCGTCCCCCGGTGTCATTATTTAGATTCCCCAAAGAGGGCCGCATTTAACTAGAGACATAAGGGGTGGGTTGGACACCGGGTAGCAATAGCTCTCTAGCGGAGTTTTGAGAGCCCGTACAGACCTGCCCCAGCCAAAAGGAGCTTACCGAGGTTAGATCCCTGCTT
>JAZGDP010000237.1:0-2904 GCA_036477885.1 Dehalococcoidia bacterium | reverse complement strand
GTGATATCCCGGGCGGAGCAGACGGAGATCGATGAGGGGCGGGCAGTGGACGATTGTGTCCTCCTCGACTGCCGTCATCTGGGAAGGGATCTAATCATGGAAAGGCTGTCTCAGATCCACGAGCTGGCCCTCGACTTCGCCAATGTAGACATACTTGAGGAACCCGTCCCTATAAGGCCGGGGATGCATTACCAGATGGGGGGCATCAAAAGCGATGTTCACGGCGCTACTCGTATCCATGGGCTTTATGCCTGCGGAGAATGCGCCTGTATCAGCCTCCATGGGGGGAACAGGTTAGGGGCTAACTCCCTCTTGGAGACGGTAACCTTTGGACGACGCACTGGCGCCGCCGCCGCTGTGTACGCTCAAGGGAAAGCCTTTAAGAACGTCCCCGAGGGAGCCCGGACTAAAGATGAGGAGATAATTAAGCAGATTTTTGCTCGGGAGCAGAACAGCGATACCCCCGCTAAAATCCGCTGGGAGATGGGCACTACTATGAACCAGAGGGCGGGGGTCTTCCGAACGGAGGAAGGGCTAGCTGAGGCGAGTAGCAAAATCAAGGAGTTGAAGGAGCGTTATCAGCGAGCGCCAGTGCAGGATAAGGGCAGGGTGTTTAACACCAATTTGCTGGCGGTGCTGGAACTGGGGTTTATGCTGGACTGTGCCGAGACCATCGTCGCCAGCGCCCTAGATCGCAAAGAGAGCCGCGGCGCCCATTTCAGATTAGACTACTCCAAGAGAGATGATGAGAACTGGCTTAAGCATACCCTGGCTTTTCAGGCGCCGGAGGGACCCAGGATAGATTACTTGCCTGTCACTATCACTAAGTGGCAACCTGAGGAGAGAAAGTACTGATGCAGGTCAATGTAAAAGTCAAGAGGTTCAATCCAGAGACGGATAATAGAGATAGCAGCCGATATCAGGAGTATAGCCTTGAGATGGAGAGCTATGCCACAGTGTTGGATGCCCTCATTCAGGTGAGGGAGGAGGTGGATGGCTCCCTGGCCTTGCGCTGCTCATGTCGTAGCGCCATCTGCGGCTCCTGCGCCATGCGCATCAACGGTCACGCTAGCCTTGCCTGTAAGACCAAGGTAGTGGAGTTGGCTCCCAAGGGAGAGCAGATCCTGGTGGAGCCTATGGGCAATATGCCCCTAATAAAAGACCTGGTTACAGATATGCAACCCTTCTGGAACAAGGTAAAGGCAGTAAAGCCCTGGCTTATGCCCTCGGGGCCGCCTCCAGAGGGGGAATATATCGCCCCCAATTCGGCCATGCTGGATCTGGCCGGTGTCATGAACTGCATCATGTGCGGTGCCTGCGTCTCCGACTGCACCTCCCTGGAGGTACACGAGGCCTTCCTGGGCCCAGCGGCTTTGGCTAAGGCCTACCGCTTCATCGGCGACCCCAGAGACGACGCCGATGAAGAGAGGCTGAAGGATTTAACCGAGCACCCCGGCGGCATATGGCACTGCACTCATTGCTTTGAGTGTGTCCAGGTGTGCCCCAAAGGGGTGGCCCCCATGGAGAGGATACTGGCCCTTCGACGAGAGGCCGTGGAGGCTGGATATACCGATAACAACGGTACTCGTCACAGCGACTCCTTTGCCAAGTCGGTCAAGAACAGCGGCTGGCTGAACGAGACCAAATTGGCGGTGGACTCCTACGGAGGAATCTTCAATGTCAAGGAGATGCTGAGATTAACTCCCACCGCCATTAGGGCCACAAGGAAAGGCAAATCAAAGCCCTGGTTGGCTCTAGGCATAGGTCATCATTCCAGGCCGAAGGCAAAGAATGTGAAGAAGATATTCGAAAAGCTGGAGAGCAAATAATGAAATACGCTTGGTATCCAGGATGTGTGTCCCAGGGAGGCTCCCCCGAACTCTTCACCTCCACTGTGGCCGTGGCGGAGAAATTGGGCCTTGAACTGGTTCACCTCAAGGAGGCGGCCTGCACCGGCGCCGGGGTGCTGAGTGAGCGCAACCCCGAGCTGGCCGACACTTTGAATGCCAGGACCTTCGCTATGGCCGAGGCACTGGGGCTGCCTATAATGACTATTTGTAGCACCTGCCAGGGGGTGATGAGCCAGGCCAACGATAAACTGAAATCGGACGCCGATTATCTGGCCAAGGTTAATGAGACTCTGGCGGAGGAGGGACTGGAATACAAGGGCACCACCGATATCACCCATCTGCTCTGGGTCCTGGTGGAGGACTTCGGCCTGGAGCGCCTCAAGGAGATGGTGGTCAGGCCCCTTACCGGTATTAAGATAGCCCCATTCTACGGCTGCTATATTTTGCGACCCTCCAGCATCCTGGGCTCCAAAGAGCATCCAGAGCGGGAAACCTATATAGAGCAGCTCACCGCTGCCCTCGGTGGTGTAGCCGTGGATTATTCCGGAAAGACCAAATGCTGCGGCTTTCCCATTCTAACTATGAACGAAGATGCCTCCATTCGCATGACGGGCAATCACCTCACCGAGGCCAAGGAGGGGGGCGCCGACGTGATGGTGACTCCCTGTCCCCTGTGCCACCTCAATCTGGACGGAGCTCAGCCCCAGGCCTCCAAGCAGAGGGGCATACAGATAGGATTGCCCGTTCTCCACCTGCCTCAGCTTATAGGGTTGGCCCTAGGCCTGAAACCCAAGGCCCTGGGGCTCAACCGCCACATCATCTCCACCAAAGGCTTCGTAGCCAAGCTGGCCACCTAAAGCTTACTCTGTAAGGGCGAGTTCCGTTTGGCTAAGTCCGGAGAGCGAACCAACTGCCGTGCTAGATAGATGAGCATCACCAATACTTGCTCTCATTGTTCCTCTATGAATTTTCTCATTATGGGTCGATTCTCTGACCTCCGAAGCATTTCAACAAATCCCGCTTTACCAAACGTAGACGCCATCCCAGTAAAACC